>NZ_FR878157.1:0-47433 GCF_000434315.1 Eubacterium sp. CAG:156
TGGGCAGAGAAGGATTCGAACCTTCGAAGGCGTTGCCAGCAGATTTACAGTCTGTCCCCTTTGGCCACTCGGGAATCTGCCCATTTGTTTTCAACAATAAATATTTATACCATATTTTTTTTATTTACGCAACCATTTTTTCTACTAAATCAAGCTAAATAGGCACCATCAAATACTACATAATTGACATCCTTTTTTCCAAGTCAAATACTTGTCTATATTATGAAATTGGCTATTTATACATTAAGATAGGAATTTAACAATGGTGAAACTTTCATCTATATATTGTGGGTTATTACACACATCTATTTTGTTCTATAAACTACCGCGCTACATGCAGGAATGGTAACTGCTATATTACCATTTTCTACCATTACCGGAATTCGACCCACATTATACAATTCCTCAGATGTTTCCATTAATCGTTCCATTACGTTTCCATTTGGAATGTTTAACTGCCAAACAGGAATTTTCACATTGATTTCATGGTCTGATGTATTGATAGCTGTTACTGTGCCATTTAATGCGTCAAATCGTCCATAACTTAAATAATTGTTGCCCCAGTCTAATTGCTTGTAAGAACCTTTCTTCAATTCATCGCAATGATTGTGTATAAAAATCATATCTCTGTAAAATTCGATTAATTCAAAATCTTCTTTGCCCCAAGGATATGTTCTTCGGTTGTCCGGATCTGTCCATCCACACACGCCGGCTTCATCCCCATAATACAATGTTGGTGCTCCCGGCAGAGTCATCTGCATTACGACTCCCTGTTTAAATATGGCTTTCTTTACATTTTCATTTGCCGCTTCTGCTCCTGCAGTTGCAATTCTTCCAGCCATACCGTTTGTTCTTGTCATAAATCTTGAATGATCATGATTTGACAATTCATTCATTGCCACTAATAACGACTGATTCTGGAATTGCGCCATATGATATTTCATTGCATCATTAAAGCTGTGGGCATTTCCCTTAAGTTCCGGTTTTACATTGTCAGAATGTTTATCAACACCTGTTAAAAACCAGCTTACAGGATCCATGAACGCATCATAATTCATTACCGTATCCCATTGGTCGCCCTTTAGCCATTCTCCCGCTTCGCCATAATGTTCTGCTAAAATAATTGCATCCTTATTTGCTTCCTTAACTGCCTTTCGGAATTTACGCCAGAATTCATGATTAAATTCACCACTATGTCCCAAATCAGCTGCAACATCTAATCTCCATCCATCAACATTATAAGGAGGTGAAACCCACTTTTTTGCAATGTCTAAAATATACTGTTGCAACTTTTCACTATCTTCATAATTAAGTTTTGGCAAAGTATCAAATCCCCACCATCCTTCATATGTTGAATTGTGAGGCCACTGACCGCCATTAAATTTAAAAAAAGAATTATATGGGCTGTCCTGAGAAATATATGCACCTTTCTCATAGCCATTCTCTTCTCTATAAATTTCCTCGTAATCCATCCATTTGTTAAAAGAGCCACAATGGTTAAATACGCCGTCAATAATCACTTTAATTCCACGTTTATGAGCCTCTTCTACTAATTCAATAAACAATTCGTTACTTGCTTCAAGATTTTTCTTATTTGTAACTCTTGAAATGTATTTTGTTGCCTTTGAATTATCTGTCTCTCCATCTTTTAATACATCCCCCTCATCAACAACTATTTTTCCAAAATGAGGGTCTATATAATCATAGTCCTGTGTGTCATACTTATGGTTTGAAGGAGATACGAACAACGGATTAAAATAAATAGCCTTTACGCCTAATTTTTCCAAATAATCCATCTTATCTATAACTCCCTGTAAATCACCACCATAAAACTGTCTGGTATCGTCTGCTGCCGGATTTTCATACCAGTCTTCAATTTTTTCTACGCCTTTTCCAATATACGCATATTCATTTGTTTCAACATCGTTTGTTTTATCTCCGTTGCAAAAACGTTCTACATATATCTGGTACATAACTGCACCTTTTGCCCAATCCGGTGTATTAAATCCGGGTGTTATTGAAAAGTCATAAACATCTGAGTAGCTTGTATCAGCTCCTGCTATATTGTAAAACAGGATTTCATTTCCATCTATCTCAAATCTATATCTATAACATCTGTTTTCAAGGTGAATTCTTACAGTATAATACTCAAATATTTCATCCTGATAACATGATGTCATTTGAATTCTTTCATTATCAATAATTATATATACTTCATTTGCCATTCTATGGCCTACGCGAAGTATAAAGCTATATTTATCTGTCTGTTTATTGTATCTGCAAAACTGTTCTGTTCCGTCATGAAAAATAGAATTTCTATTATGGTTCATATTGTTCTCCTAAATATAAAACTATATAAAATTTCCTAAAAAAAAATCAGGAAATAAACATTACTTTTCAACTATCTGTTTGTAACTGTCATATATATATATTATTTCATATATTATTCAATATCTTATTCCAAGCCTACTCACTAAATTATATTACATATTTGCATAAATTGGTGCTATTTATTTTTATACAAACAAAAAGGACAGCTGCTACTGCTGTCCTTTTCGGAGAAGGTATTCGTTTTTTCTTTGGGGTGTAGCAAAAAAAACTATATAATGTATTGGGGGGTTTTACAATAATTATTATAGCATAAAATCAACTGTTGTAAAGCGTTTTGTTACCGATAACAACACTTTTTATCTTTTGCACAATTTATTATTGTTTATTATTGTTTTTTATTAGTATTTTACACAATTTCTTGTTTTTTAAAACATTTTTATTAGTCATTATTACTTTTGTTAAAAAATACTTTCGAATTCCTGTTGGTTTATCTTCTCTTTTTCGATCAACATTTGAGCACATTTTTGTAATTGTTCCATATGATCTTCGATAATTTTTTTAGCATCTTTGTAACATGTATCAATGATATTTTTTACTTCTTCATCAATTACTGATGCTGTATGTTCTGCATATCCTTTTGACTGTGCTAAATCACGTCCAATAAATACTTCTTCAGAATCATTATCATAATTTATTAAACCTAATCTGTCAGAAAATCCATATTTTGTAACCATTGCCTTAGCCATTGCAGTTGCCTGTTTAATATCTTGAGATGCTCCTGTTGTAATATCATCAAGAATTATTTCTTCTGCAATTCTTCCACCAAGGCTTACCATTATTTCCTGAATCATATGTCCTTTTGTATCAAACATTTCATCTTTTTCAGGTAATGGCATTGTATAACCTGCTGCTCCTGCTCCTGTTGGAATAACTGAAACCGTATGAACAGGTCCTACGTCAGGCAATACATGGAATAAAATTGCATGGCCTGCTTCGTGATAAGCTGTAATACGTTTCTCTTTGTCAGAAATAATTTTACTCTTCTTTTCTTTTCCAACCCCAACTTTAATAAGTGCTTTATCAATATCTTCCTGAATAATAAATGCTCTGTCAGATTTTGCTGCAATAATAGCCGCTTCATTTAAGAGGTTTTCCAAATCAGCTCCTGTAAATCCTGATGTAATCTGTGCGATTTTTTTCAAATCAACATCCTCGCCTAACGGCTTATTCTTTGCATGAACTTCAAGTATTCCCTTTCTGCCTACAACATCAGGTCTTCCTACTAATACTTTTCTGTCAAATCGTCCCGGTCTTAAAATAGCCGGATCAAGAATATCTACTCTGTTAGTAGCTGCCATAACAATGATACCTTCATTAACACCAAATCCGTCCATTTCTACAAGCATCTGGTTTAATGTCTGTTCACGTTCATCATGGCCACCACCCATTCCTGTTCCCCTTCGTCTGGCAACAGCATCGATTTCATCGATAAATATAATACATGGTGCATTTTTCTTTGCTTCCGCAAATAAATCTCTTACTCTGGAAGCACCTACGCCTACAAACATTTCCACAAAATCAGAACCTGAAATTGTAAAGAAAGGCACCTTAGCTTCACCTGCAACAGCTTTTGCTAATAATGTCTTACCTGTTCCCGGAGGGCCTTCTAATAAAACACCCTTTGGAATTCTTGCTCCTAAATCTATATATTTTTTAGGATTCCTTAGGAAATCTACAATTTCTTCAAGTTCTTCTTTTTCTTCAATAAGACCTGCGACATTTGAGAAATTAATATTCTTAACATCAAGTACAAGTCTTGCGCGGCTCTTACCAAAGTTAGCCATTTTTGCATTGCCTGCATTGGCACTACCATTCATAACCATAATAATAACAATTACAACACCTGCCATTAATAGCACCTGTATAATTGATATCATCAATGAATTATCACCTGCAACATCAGTAACTGTAGGCTTAACATCTGTATCTATTTCATCTATATCACTAATTACTTTATTTACATCTGTTACATATACTACTTTTCTTGATTTATCCTTTGATAAAACAACAACAATACTTCCTGATGGTACCTCATTATTTTGTCTGATTGTAACTTCTGATACATTTCCAGCCTTTAAATCAGTAATAAAATCATTATATTTATAATCACTGTCTTTCGTTGAAAATATTGAAAATGCATACATACCTACAATCATTAATGCTATAACTATAAAGTAAATTCTAAATCCTCTTGAACTATTCTTCAATTTTTCACCTCCTATGGTAGTATTTTGTATCGCTGTCAGTAAAATTTCACGCATCCGTCATCTTAATCGGAGGCAAATTTTTTTTGAATATTAAATTACTCTTCAACAACGCCTACAAAAGGTAAGTCTCTGTACTTCTGGTCGTAGTCAAGCCCATAGCCTACTACAAATTTATCTTCTATTTCAAACCCTGTATAATCAACATGAACATCTACTTCTCTTCTTGATGGTTTATCAAGAAGTGTTGTTACTGCAATGCTTGCAGGCTTTCTTTCTTTTAACAACGGTATTAACTTGTTTAATGTATTGCCTGAATCAATGATATCTTCAACAACAATTACATTTAATCCTTCTATGTCATGATCCAAATCTTTTTTGATTTTAATATCACCTGTACTTACAGTACCTGAGCCATAACTTGATACACTCATAAAATCAAGAGTTACCGGTATTGATATTCTCTTTGCTAATTCGCATGTATAAAAAACGCTTCCTTTTAGGATACAGATGAGACGAACAGATTTTCCCTTATAATCTTCGCTAATCTGCTTTGCAATCTCTCTAACTCTTTTATCAATTTGTTCTTCACTAATCATTTCCTCGATATGACTTGCCATTTTCTTCTCTCCTTTGTTTTTTAATTATAAAATTCAATCTTAATTATGTTTCTAGTATTACTGTTGACTTTATAGTAACTACTCATTCTATATCCGACTATCCACACTATATGATTTCCATCGGCCAATAGTAATACTTTATCTCTGTCTTCTTTAGGAATTTTTTCATTGATAAAATATTCTTTCAGTTTCTTTTTACTTCCGAAATCATTTACTACAAGGTAATCACCCTCTTTACGATTCCGTAAGGTTAACGAACCTATTTTATCACAATCAATCCATTTAGTATACAGTAATTCCTGTATATCATCTACTGAAAATCCGTTGTTTTCGAAGTCAATTTTAAATTTTCCATTGTACGGATTCTCGTTTATAAGTTCATTATTTACAATAATTGGAATCTCCTTAATTTTTTCAATTTTTATATCGGATAAATCCGAAAGTAGAATTCCCTTATACTTTTTTATTGCTTTGATATTATAAGGCAAATTAACTGACTTTGACACTTCAAGCTTTGCCAAATTTATAATACTTTCAACGTGCGCCGCCGTTACATCTTTTAATTTTCCTGCTTTTTTCTCAATTCCTTTTCTGACAATCCTTTTTGCTATAGCCGGATGAATTTCAAATGCCTTTAATGAGATGAATATTCCTTCTTCATTTTCGTCTACATATTCATCATATGTCTTATTTGTTTCAATCTCTAAATAATCTTCTATTTCTCCTAACATTTTTCCGGCATTTACAATATTATATTCAGCTTTTTTATTTATATTTTCTTTTATATACGGAATCAATTCTAATCTAAGCTTATTTCTGCTATATTCTGTTTCAAAATTTGTTTTATCTGTCCTATATGATATATGATTTTCTTCAAGATATTTTTCAATCTCTTTTCTTGATACACAAAGCAGTGGCCTTACAATGTTATCACGCTGCATAGGGATACCCGAAATTCCTTTTATTCCGGTTCCTCTAAAAAGGTTAAACAAAATAGTTTCACTATTATCATTCAAATTATGTGCCACCGATATTTTATTTGCATTATATTTCTCCTGCACTTTTGCAAAACATTCATATCTGCAGACTCTTCCTGCCTCCTCCTCTGACATTCCTCTGGCTATTGCCTCTTTTTTAGCATCTATGTGAAAAATTTCATACGGAATATGCTCTTTGTCACAAATTTTTCTAACATATTCCATATCTCCATCTGCTTCTTTGCCTCTGATATGATGATGTACATGAACCACTACAAGTTTTAAATTAATAAATTTGCTTATTTCTTTTAGTACATATAGCATACAAATGGAATCAGCGCCTCCGGATACTCCCAGAACGACGCTGTCTCCATTTTGCAGCATATTGTTTTCTTTAATAAAATTCAATACTTTCTTTATCATATTTTTAATATACTGTATGCTTATTCTAAAGTCAAACAACCCGGTTAAATCGTTTAATATTTTCATCTGTCTGTTACTTTGATTGTCATAAAATACCTTAAATCAATAATTTATGTGATACTCTTGTTTTAATGCTTTCGCCATATTCCTGTCACAAGAACCGTCATATCATCTTTTGGCACTCCACCCGACAGTTTTATCGCCTCATTCATAATAATAAGTGCCATTTCTTTTGGATTATTACTCTCTATATCCATTATCACATTTGCCATCTCCTTTTCTTTATCATCGCACTGCAATGATTCCACTATTCCATCTGAAATCATTATTACAAAATCACCGTCATACAATTTTTTAGTTATAGTCTCAACATCCACCTCATTTAAAACTCCTATTGGTAAAGATGTTGACTTTATACATTCTACCCAGTTCCCTCTTTTTATAAACGTGCATGCAGCACCTGACTTCAAAAATCTACATGTTCCCGAATATAGATCAATCATTCCCATGTCGACCGTAGTAGAAATATCCCATCCGCTTTTTGTCAGCAAAACCGAATTAATAAGCCTTAATATTGTATTTTCATTCAGTCCACTGTCCATAAACTGTTCCAACAAATCAATTATGATTCCACTATACTCATTTGCAACACTTCCTGAGCCCATACCATCGCATATGCTCATAAATGTCTGCCCTTTATCTAACACAAGATACGTAAAATTATCCCCTGAAACCTGTTCATTTCTTTTAACTGTTTTTGCACTCCCCTGTAATGTGTGAAAATTCACCTCCTCTAATAACTGAAATTTTCCATATTCTAATGGTATATTTCCATATTCTAAGTTTACCATTCTCATCTTTTTGCCAACCACCCGACTTATTATATCCGTCATCATTCTAACCGTAGCTTTTGCCCTCTTCTTCTTTTTGGCGTAAAACTCTACTTCTATATATTCTTTCTCATTTTTCACCACCCTTATTTTCTTTGCATATATTTTTTTCTCTCTGAATTTTCGTTGTATTTTTTCTGCCATTCTGTCTGTAAGTAAATCTTCACTAATTGCCGGTCTCAAAAATTTTTCCACGATTTTACTTACTTCATTGAATTGTGATGCCATGGCTTCCCTCGTTTCCACCATTTTGCTAAACCACAAATAATTAAGCCTTGCCCTTTCCATATACTGTATTTCACTATTCGCACATCCGCTACACACACACTCATTTATATGATTTTCCAAATATTCGTTTTGAAAATTTTCATTATACTCACTGTTTATATACTGCATTTTAGAAGCTATTCCCTTAAAAGCTTTCGCCGTTTTTAACACCTGCTCCGCATCTACATTTTGCATACCATCATCTATTGGCGATAATTTTTTCTGAACCATAAATTTATTTATTCCATATGCAAATATTATGGTTGTTGACCAGTTAAGCATTATTATCGGAATATATGTAAGCATTTTAAATGTACTCCAATGAAGCGACGCCATATTATTCATATAAAAATCTGCTCCCTCCATAACAACCATTGTCATAACCGAAATTCCTGCCAAAATAAACGGATTTGGATTCTTTGCCCATTTCTTATATAAATTAATACACACATATGTCATCAAAATTATCATTGTATACTTGCACATTGGCAAAAATCCCTGATAAAAATATATTCCCCCTGCCATAACCGGTGCTATCACTACTCCAAATACGGGCAATATGTTTCCCGCACTATACCATGCCAAAGCTATCGGATTACAGCCAAAAAATGTAATTCCTGTTACTGCCCAGGATATCATAAGTAAAAATAATGGTTTCAATACCTTTTGCGTCATTAATCAATCCTCCATTTTTTTATTGACAACAGTATATCGGATGTCAATATCCAAAATTGTCGAATCATAACCTTATGTTCCTTAGACTTTTTGACATTTTTTCCTTTTAAACTTTTATAGACCGCCTTGGTCAAAAGGTCTAAGTTCACATGAATTTGTTCATAAGCGGGTTAAAGCCAAATTCATATAAACATCAAGTATATTATACAAACATGAGCTTACTCATAAGTAAATAAAAGACTTTTTAATCTGTCCAAATACGAGCAAAAAAAAGAAGCTGACCTTTAAAGTAAATGCAAAAAGTTAAATTATCTTATAACTATTAATTCCATGTACTTTTAAAATCAGTTTCTTTTTTAATTATATAGAAAATAAATCTCTTTAAAAATTAATTTTTTATTATATTAATATAAACATCTTTAAAATTGGTTTCTTTTGTATTTAGGAAAATTTACTTCGTAAATCGCTTTCTTACTTATTTCCTATAGCTTTAGTCTTCTGGCTTAAATATTACTTCATCCGGATACACTAATCCCATCTTTCTTGCCATTTCTTCTATATATTCGTCTGTCTTAACGTAGTCTTCTTTTTCTTTTAATTCATCTGATAATTCTAATTGGTCATTATATTCCTGCGTAAGTTCTTTTTTCTGTTTCTTTAAATCTGATAACGTTCCATATGCATTAAATGTCTGTACAAGTAAAATAGCACATAACATAATAACTACAAGGCTTATTCCAACTATCATGCCTCTGTTATCGTTTTTTTTCTTACTCTTACTTACTCTGCTCACTCTGGAAGTAGCAGTGCTTTTCCTTGGTTTTCTTACCTGTTGTCCGTTTTGCTGTCTGCGTTGCATGCTTTCCTGTGGTTTTCTTTTTTCCGACATCTACTCACCTTATTTCCTTTTGCAAACTTTTCTTCTATTTTCGTCTTTCTTAGTTTAATTCGTTTCCATGCTTTTTTCAATGGTTTTAATAAAGTTCTAATTATCTTTTCCAAAACTTTCGAAATTTTCAACACTAATTTTCTTCCTACTATTATTTCATAAACTGCCATTGCCAAAAGCATTCCAAATATAGGATACCATCTTAAATTTCCGTAATTTTTTTTAATCAACATACTAAAAAATATGTAAGCTACACATATCCAATATATAAAATCTTCAATAACCACTCTAATAAAATGTGGTTTAATAAGATTTCTTATTATCCTTATAGCATCGTATACAATTGCAAATATTATTCCGCAATACAGTGAAGTAAAAAGCAAAATAAGTTCATCTTTAATCATTTAAACATCCTTTTAAGCATGCTTTCTTTTTTTCTTTTATATGATGAGATTTCAGAATATTCCATGCTGTCCACAGTTCCTTCAATCTCTAATTCCCCTTTTTCTATACTTAACCTATTTACTTTTAAATCCTCACCTTTAATAGTCAGAATTCCCATTGTCGTTTCAAGTAATACCTCTTTTGTATCAAAAGAAATAACATCCTCGACCCCTGTAATCTCCATTGATTTCCTGTTAAGCATCATAAGTTTATGAGCTTTGGAAATATTATCATTCTCCACTAAATCACCCACATAGCTATACTTACATAAATATATGAAACTCTTTTTTTATTTATACTAACTAAAAAACAATCCGTAGGTATCAAAGCTAGAGCTTTTGACCCAAACATCTAAGTTTATATTTCTATCAAATAATTTCTGTATGGGCTAATTTAGGCACTCTTTTATTAGATGCATTAGTACATTTATATTTGTATACTATCTTAAATTTATGTCAAATCTTTGTACATTTCTGTAGCTTCTTCTTTTTTTACGGTTTCATTCAAGTTTAATACCTGAACTTTAACTGTTCTCTGTCCAAATTGAATTTCAATTACATCGTTAATCTTAACATCGTAAGAAGCTTTTACAGGTTTTCCATTTACTATTACTCTTCCTGCATCACAAGCTTCATTAGCTACTGTTCTTCTTTTAATAATTCTTGATACTTTTAAGTATTTATCTATTCTCATGTTTCCTCCTGATTTTGTTGTTAATTAGATATCCTTTTTTCTGCTATTATATTCATTAACCGGATATCTTTTCTGTTTTGCACAATTACATTATTAATTACAAATCTTATATTTTATTGTAAATTTAATTATTTTATAATTTATTTCTAAACTTCCTGATTAAAAAGTAGTATAAAATAAAGGGCTTTTGATAACAAAAGCCCTTAAAATCACTTATATATTTACTCTTTTAAATTAGTTAAGAGCTTCTTTTAAAGCCTTACCTGCTTTGAACTTAGGTACATTAGCTGCAGCAATTGTGATCTTTTCCTTTGTTGCAGGGTTGATACCTTCACGAGCTGGTCTCTTAGAAACTTCAAAGTTACCAAATCCGATTAACTGTACTTTTTCACCCTTCTTCATTTCTTCTGTTACAACGTCTGTAAAAGCCTTAACAGCCTTTGCTGCGTCTGTCTTTGATAATCCTGCTTCTTCAGCTACTGCTGCGATAAATTCTGTCTTGTTCATGTTTATATCCTCCTAAAAATTAGTTCAGAAACTACTTTAATTTCATGTGTTCCTGTAATATACGTTTTCCTCGCGTACTTCAATAAATTTTATACATCATTTACCCTTACTTTGTCAAGGTAATTTGCTTATTTTAAGGGGATTTCAGCCAAATTTTATGTGCATTTTTCATAAAACATTTTTTTTATTTTTTTCGAACTTTTACGACTTATTTTTTTTAGCACAAAATTTTGTCATTTTAATTGTATTTTTTACCCGTTTAAATTTAAGACTCCATTTGCTTTCCTAAAAAATTTGCTGCAACTGCCGCTAACTTTTGTTCAGTTACCGATATTGGATTCTTTATGTCTTTTCCAATTATTGCAACCGCACCAACTGCATCTCCTTCACAGATAATCGGATATATTACTTCACCCATAGATGGTTCTTCACCTTCCTCAATGATAGCTATCCCCTTTTTTAAACTATTATGAGTTGTAAAGACTTCACGTTCATCTATTAAGTTTTCTACATCCTTACTTATCTTCTTTCCTATGTTTTCTTTTTTAGCTCCACCTGATGCAGCAACAACCTGATCCCTGTCGCAAATCATAATCATTTGGCCTGATGTCTGCCCTAACGCTTCCGCATATTGTTTTGCAAAATTGTCAAGTTCTCCAATTGGTGAATATTTTTTTAAAATGACCTCACCATCTCTATTTGTAAAAATCTCTAAAGGATCGCCTTCCCTTATTCTTAAAGTTCTTCTGATTTCCTTTGGAACAACAACTCTCCCCAATTCATCGATTCTTCGTACGATACCTGTCGCTTTCATGTTATTATCCTCCATAACTAATCTTTTAAAGAATTTAATTTTTTCTTTAATGTAATTAAATCCTATTTTGCTAAATTTAAGTTATGGAGTTAGTATGTGGAAAACTTAAGATAATATTCTTAATTTTACTCTAACCCTGTAAGCCTGCTGACTGACGAATCATATCTTCAACTACAATATCGTAAATTTCTCCAATTGAGTTACAATATTCTAAAACTTTCCAAGGCTCATTTGTATGGAAATGAATTTTAATCAAATCTTCATCTCCTACTGCGATAAGACAGTTACCTTCAAAATGTTCTGTTATGTACTCTGATATCTCATCCTCATCTAAATCTTTATCTCTTCTGTCAATCAAAAGTTGTGTATCATAACGATACGCAAACTGATCTTCTTCTACATCAATACTATTAATTTCTGACATAATTATCACCTCTTAAATTTTGTTATATTTATAATTCTTTAAAATTATGACGTTGTGGTCAAAAGTCCCTTACTTTGATGACTGCAGATTGTTCATACCGCACACTCCTATAATCCTACTCCTTTATGAGCAAGCTTATGTGGGCTTAAGCCTTTTGAACCTGGCATCATATTATTTTCCAATAATAATACTTATCAATCTCTTATCAAGCATTATTGTTTTGTTCCACGGATTAATTATAATTCCACTTATTCCATCTGTTTTTAAGGCTGTCACAAATAAGCTGTCAATGTCACTCATAAAAGTAGACATTACACTACCGCTTCCTTTAACTTCCTCATCAAAACTTGTAAACGCCATCCACCACATTCTTCCATCATCTGTCTTAATTGCCTGAATATTCAAATTCCCATCTGCTTTAGGTGGCTCAACCGCAATAATTAATCTGCCTTTTTCCTTCATTCTTCTTCGGATAACTGTTAAAGTATGAGCTAACATTTCCTGAGTGCTTTCCTGCTGCAATGCTGCAATCGCATTTTCAATCTTAATATTATCCTTTAAGCCCTCATCTTTCATATTATCCGAATTTAAATCTTTTCTCACATTTTCTAAATTATCCTGTGAACCATTCAAATCATCCGGCAAATTATTTTTTATCTTTTTACTCATTTATATTATAACCTCAATGAATCACATAATTAAAATCCTAACAATATACTAACGTTTTCATTGAACCTTCCACTCTTTAATAAATTACATATTGTTAGAATCCTGACCTTTAGCATAAAATTTTACTAATATCTTAACAATAAATTTAGGCCAGAATTTTGAAAACATAACTTCATCTTCATCGCTTCTTTTATTATCGGCAATAATGGCTGATGTTTCTGAATCTTCATGTATTCTATGCGCCACTAATGGCTTTTTGCAATAAATAAAGCTTCCTTTAAGTTTAGAAAGTTTCTCCCATGCCTGCCAGTCTTCATTGCTTCTAAATCCAACTTCAAAAATAGGATTCGGCAAATTTGCTCTGACATATCCTACTGAAGGGCAACAAATAGGTGATCCAAATGATAATATTCTTCTTCTTACAAATCTGCTGTTAAAAAACAATCTTGTCTTTAATGGTATAAGCATGATTCTTTTAACTTTAAGTAATTTGTTTTCTTTAACATATTCACCATTTCTAAGTTCCCAGTAATCTGTAAAGAAAATCAAAGGATGTTTGCTTCTTTCAAATTCCTTTAATAGAGTTTCTGTATACTCTGGAAAATATACATCATCCTGATGTGCAATTGTCACATAAGGAGTATCGATCTGTTTATATCCGAAATTCCAGTCTTGGACAATTCCTCCCTGACCTTCGTTTACTATCAGTTCTATATTGTGTTTTTTTGCCATATCAGCAATATACTCATTAGGTGTTGAAGTAACCATTTTAATTGTACTTTTTACTGTCTGTTTTTCTAATGACTGTATGCATTCCTCTAAAAAAGGACTTTCTTTGTATGCACATATTACAAATGAATGTTTCATCTTTCTTCTCCTAAAAACTCTGTTGTTATTTACTAAGTTTTTTTGCTCTGCTATTGTTTATTATTTTGGTTTACCAAACTATATCATTGCTTATTATTCATGATTACTAAACTTTAACATTGTTTGTTCCCATTTTTTTAATTCTGTTGCTCTCTATTTATACAATCTTTTTATATAGCATCATTATACATATTACTATGCTCTTTGGCATTTTGCAAAATATAGTTACAATTAGTCTTATTAAAACTGTTTCACCTTTAGGCTTTCCAAGTCCCACATAAGGATTTTTCTTATAATCAGGAATCTTCCCGGATAACCAGTTAAAATATTCTGTATACGCTTTTGACATTTCTTTTTTAGTACTCTGTTTACATATAAAGGTCAAATTCCAGATAACATATTTTATAACAAAATACTCAAACATTTTAGGTTTCATATATTTTTGATTTTTATTTCTCTCTATTAACCCTTCAAGAAAAGGAATTGGAGAATTTGTCACTTTTTTCTGAGTTGTATTTGAAACCGACTCATCTCTGTAAATCCAATTATAACCCACATAATCTGTTGTTATGATTTTGTCACTTTCGCCGTAAGCTGTAACATTAAAATATGAATCCTCTCCCATTTTATAATCGCCAAATTTAAGATTATGTTCTCTGACAAATTGCGTTTTCATAATACGTCCCCAAGGACTTATCATTCTAAACTTTGCCCATTCATCTTTTGTGAGTATCATTTCCTCTAAAACTTTTCCTTCAGGAGTAATTCGTCTGTATCCACCAATTACCATATCAGCATCAGTTTCCAAAATTCTGCTTAACAGCATTTCTATACAGTCTTCTTTCATGGAATCATCATTATCCATAAACATCAGATATTCACCTGTGGCAAATTCAATTCCTCTGTTTCTTGTATAAGCTATCCCATGATTTTCCTGTGTAAGAACAATTAAATTATTATATTCTTTTGCAAGTTCATTTAATATTTCTAATGTTGAATCCTTCGAACCATCATTAACAACTATAATTTCTATATTTTTATATGTCTGCCTTTGTAGTGACAAAATACAATCCTTTATATATTTTTCACTGTTATATGCAGGTATTACAATTGATACTTTTTTATCCATTTCCCAAACCTCTCAAAAAGGCTTTACAAAATCAGATTTTGTAAAAGCCTTTCCTTCTATGCCAGCTTTTGAACGATTAATACCGTCAAAAGTCCATATGCAGTTATAAATGTCATAATTCCCGTAAGCAATCGGGCGTAGCCTGTTTTTGTCATATTAATGCTTAATTTTCCATTATATGCAGCCACTATAGCCAGCCACAATATCGGAAGATAATATCTGGCCTGTACCCCTACTATAGCCGTCTGTCCTACAGGTGTAAATGCAAGATACATCGCTGTCCAAATCAATACAACAATAATAAAGATAAGTCCCCAAACACCTAATTTTGTTTTTACATTAAGAGACTTTTCTTCTTTATTTTTGCAAATCAAAAGCATAATAAGTGCCATTATTACATAAGCAAATTTATCCGGTCCTACAACTGTTCCGCCATAATTCATAAGCATTAAATTACCAATTGTATATGGGTCTCTTGTCTCAGCTGAAATACCAAAGTTTTCAAAACTAAATATACTTGATAACAATTCTTTTGCATAATTAAATGGCTGTCCAATAATGTTTCCAATCTGACTTCCTGAGTTTGTATCTCCACCTCTGATATCCACAGTTGCCGTAACATCCGGTGAAATCATACTTGCTATTGTTGGCAACACAAATGTTGTAAGCATCCATCCACATACAGCCAATATTCCAAGTTTAAACCAGATTACACTCTTTTTACTTGAGAATTTTCTATTAGGAATAAATAGTGCAAGCATAACTAATGGTGCATAAACCATCTTAGATAAACTTCCCACTGTAATTGCAACCATTCCGGCTACTAATAACTTTGTATTTATCTTTTCTTCATCACTAATAATTTCATTTATCAGCAATACAACTCCAAGTGAAACAAAGCATAAAACAAAGCCATCATATGTTATAGAACTTGCCTGTAAAATACTTGTAGGCATTAATGCTATACAAACAAGTGCATATTTACATACTTTTGTCATCTTTATTGCAATCGCCATAACAACAAGATATACAATTAAATTCATAAATTTAATAAACATCAGCATATTAGAAAAGCTTAAATGTAGTGCTCTTGCAATTTTTGCTCCAAGAATCTGAGGTATATATGCTACTGCAGTATAATTTGTTGCAACCGCCTTATTTGTTCTTGAAATTACTTTTTTATCATTAGCATTCATGTATTGGTCTACGAGATTTTTTTCCTCCAAAGTGTTATATGCAGGAATTCCTACTTTTTCCTCATACTTAACAACTGCACTCGTGTTATCTACTAAATCTCCGTAGGCATTTTCATATACGGCCTTAAAATGTGTTTCTTCATCCCATGTAAACGGTGTTGCGCCTGTAGAATAAATTAATGATACTCCGATTAAAAAACCTGATACAACGAAGAACAGCTCTATTCTTTTTCTAAGAATATCCTTACATAAAATAATCATTGCAAGCATCACAAGTACTGAAAATATAAAGCACATTCTATATTTGTTAGGTGTAAATGAATTTTTAATCTTAACTGCTTTTATACAGTCCACGTATTCTTTAGGAACATCAATTTTAATCTTGTTTCCGTATTCCCCTACAGAAGTCACCCCTGTTTTTAATTCAGGATACAATATGTCATTATATCCTTTTTTATTTTCTTTTCCATAAGACGATACAGTAGTAACTTCAAAACTGTAATGGATTATTTTATTTTCTTCTGATAATCCATATATCTGTACCTTTCCTATGTAAGTAGTCTTTTTTAACTTAACTTCAATTGAGTTATTTTTAACTGTAAAATTAGTAAAAGTTGTATCTTTAAGTCCATATCTTATACTCTTAAAATTAAAGCCAAAAAATTCGATTACAAACGTTAACACAACAATTAGAAATAATACAATTGCATACGCTAAAGGCTTCGGTATTTTATTTGTTATTCTTTTTACCATTAGACCCTCCATTGGCATTTGCTTTCATTTTAAGAAAATTAACTGTAATTCCTATAAAGGCAATCAATACTAATCCCCACAAAAAATCTGTAGAAATTTTCTTTCTTCCTTCAACTACAATACATAAAATATTTCCACTTATCTGCATATCATCATCATATGATGCTAAATTTTCAATTTTATCCTGTCTGTTACCATAAATAACAAGTTCACTGTCCTGTGGAATATTTTTGCCTTTCACAACAATTTTTAACGAATCAGCACTAATTTTTAAATCGTGACATTCTATGTTTGAATATACAACTGAGCTGTCTGAAGATTCTTCAGCATAATATGATGTTAACATAATATCCTGAACTTCTAACTCTTTTTCGCCTAGAACTTTTCCTGATTCATTATCATAAAACTTTATGGAAATAATTCCATTGTTTCTTTTTTCCTGCGTATATTTTTCTCTTAAATCTTTTATCTTAAGAGAAATGCTTTTAAGGTTGCTAACCTTCTTGTCTACAACTATGGAATATTCCCTGTCATTAGAAATACGTCCAACCGTATACTCTGTATCTTCGTTTGTATTTGCCGCTATTGTAGATTTGCCTACATCAAAAACCCTTCCGGTAACAGCCATAAATAAAATGTAGACAACCAATGCAATCCCTAAAATTATAATACTAAGATTTTTATTATATTTATTAAGCATACTTTTACCCATTATTATTTATTCTCTATAACATTTTTAGCATTAATATAAGGATATACCTCATATCTATACTCAATATCATCGTCATCTACCAGTCCAATATCATCTACGTTTTTAATATATTCTTCTTTGTAAATGCCGTAATATTTACCTTCAATTGTAATTTCATCATTTATAGCTGGAAGCACTTTTGTCTTTTTGTTATATTTAAAATTAACATAATAAAACTGTTTGTCCCCAACTTCTAACTTTATAGTAGCCGTATTTTTCTTATTGTTAAGTTCTATATAATTAACTTTTCCATTGACTTTTGCTTTCATTCCAGCATAGCCATATGGATTCTTTGCAACATCTTCATATGTATATGAAGGATTTAACGGATTAAATTCTCCTGCATTTACGTCGTAACTGTAAACAACTTCTACATATGGCAATGTACCTGTGTACTGATTATACTTTGTACTCTTATCGTCATTAAAATGTGTATACATATCAGTTTTTAATAAATATCCATAAACCTGAACTTTATCTCCGACTTTATATGTCTGTGAAATAGACTGTCTGCCATTAAATACTTTCATGTTTTTGCATTTGCAAACATAAATTTTTCCATCAGAATCCTTAATTGTTATATATGCATTTATTTTAGCTTCATAAACAGACTCCACCGTACCTGTAGCTTTTATCATTTTTCCAACATAATTATCAGGATAATATATTAATTGTGAGTATTTTACGTCCTTTACCTGCGAAATTAGTTTTTTAATTGGAACCTGTTCATAATTCCAATCATAATCAGTTAACGTTCCCTTACTGTCATAATACTTAATGGCACCATTTGGAATCCCTGAATTATAATTCATAACATTATATGTTCCATCAGCAAATGTTTTTGTAATTTCTCCGTCAAATCGATTCTCAACCATGTCGCCTTCTTCTATGCTACCATCACTATATGTAATCGTACATTTTCCATCAAGGCTTCCATCTTTCCACGTTCCTTCAACCTTAGAAACTATATCACCGTCTACTTCAATTACGCCCTTTCCTTCAGGATTTCCATTATTAAGTTTCCCTGTATAACTCCCTGTATACTTGTTACCAAAAAGCGTTATTCCACTTGTAATAGTTCCGTTAGAAGTGTTTTTTTCATTTGAGCATCCTGCAAAAACAGCAGCTGTCATTCCCACTGCAAATATTGCAACAAGCAACTTATGCTTACTCATATTTTCCTCCTATAATCTGTATTGCACCATCTATTTGGTCAGTGGCCATTCATCAGAAACTTTTATCAAAATGAACTTTGCTCATTTTGTTTCCACTTTATAATCTACTTAAACATAAACTTTCCATTACTTTGTACTAAATTAGCATTGTAATATTTGTTTTCTTTCTTTAATTTATCTTTCCAGACCTTTTTGAACTCTTTCTGAGATTTTTCATCATTATAGTTAAGATTGTCTGCTAATTTTACATGAACATCAGTATTTAAAATAACATCATAACCTGCTTCATCTATTTTAAAGCAAACATCTAAATCTCTATATGGGAAACTAAATTTTTCATTTATTCCACCAACTTCTTTAATTACGTTAGTTCTAAACATTACCAATTTTAAAGACACACCCATAACATTCTGAGGTCCGTCTGCTCTATGACAATATCCTCTAAAAATTGAAGGCAAATGATAAAACAGACTTGATACAGTTGCATTACTGTCATAATTAAGTCCACAGCTTTCAATTTTCTTATTTTTATTAAGGCATTTTACACCTGTTATTCCAACATGTTTCCACTGACAGTATTTAAGTAATTCTTCTACCCAATTGTCTGTCATAGGAATAGCATCATTATCTGCGACCACAACGTATTCAGTCTTAACTGCTTCCATTTCTTTTGAAAGCTGACCTTTTACAACTTTATATTCAATATGAAGATTTGACATTTCTCTCTGTTTTTTCTTCATTTCATTAATCTGTTTTTCATCATTAGCTAAAACAGTTACGCTATAATCACCTTTTAAATCATAATCAATTTTATAAAATCCTAAATCTTTAGTAAGCGCCGGAGTTCCGTCTTCTCCGATTTCTGTCAAATATTTTTTAATTGCTTTATTTCCATTTTCAAAAGCATATAATTTACTGTTTGGATTTGCTGCTGTTGAATCAGGATGAATTCTCCAATGATATAAAATTTTTGGTACATGCTTTATGTCAGCTCCTGCACCGTTACATCTTAATACGAATTCAAAATCCTGAGCCCCATCAAATTCCTGATTTAATCCACCGACTTTATCTAACAATTCTCTTGAAAACATTAAAAAGTGGCAGATATAATTTGTATGTCTTAAAAATTCTTCGTTTAAATCCGGTTTAAATGCCGGATTAATTAGCTTTCCTGTATCTGCTACGATTTTATCTTCATCTGAATAAACCATATCAGGAATTTTATCATGTGCATTAAGTTCCTTAACCATTTCATATAATGCATTTGGTGTAAGCAAATCATCATGGTCTAACAATGCTATATATTCTCCCTTAGCATTATCAAATCCTTCATTTGTATTATTTGAAATTCCATCATTCTTACTTAATTTTATATAGCTGATTCTCTCATCTTTATATTCATTTAATGTATCTTTAACAATTGTTGTGTTACTTCCGTCTGCGATACATAATTCAAGATTTGAATATGTCTGTTCTAATACACTGTCAACAAGCTGTCTGAGAAAAACAGGTGCAGTCTCATATGCAGGCACTACAATACTTACTAACGGTGCATATTCAAACTTCACTTTTCTTTGTTCATTTAACTCATCTTCTCCAGGTAAAAATTTTTCTATATTATTTTGATAATATCTGTCTCTTTTCTTCGTATCAAACCACTCCATAAATCTAAGAGTGAAATCGTGTAAACCGTACTGTTTAAAGAGATCAATACCATTCTTCAAATTCATTTCCAATTCTTCCTTTCATTTCACAGACATTCATCTGTTAGTTATCCTGCCAAAGTTTCTTGGGCATTCCTATTCAATCGACAACTGATTAATCATACACTAATATGGAAAAAATAACAACTTTATTAAAATATATGCCTTAATTTTGCTTAACTTATCAATATAAACTTAATATTGATTTATATAAGTCAACAATCAAATTTTCACAAACGGACTTAATATACCTGTATCATTCTAAGCCCGTTCTAAATCATTTTAAGCTCGTCCCAAAACGAATAAAATTCTTAAGGCAATATCTCCCGGCACTCTTGAGCGCAGTGCATGTGGATAAAATATTTTTCTAATCTGTGTTATAAGACCATTTTTCTTTATAAATAATGCCATTTTCTTCTTTTGTTCATTTGACAATCTATCCTCAAACACTTTTGCAAAATAGATAAGGTTCTGTTTTGCTTCAACGCTTGCAGGGCCAAACACTTCCTTTTGGAAGAATCCTTTTAACAGACCTATTGTATTAGAATCCTCAGCTGTAACAGCTTCCGTATGTCTTATATGTGAAGCCGTAAAACGCTTATCATAAATCGTATCACCAAAACATACACAACATCTGATGAGCCATCTGTCATGCATTTCTATTCCGGGGTCTACATCTAAAATAAATTGTTTACATGCTTCATGATTAAATACAAGCAAAAATCCTGATGCAGGAGTACAGTATAAAACATCTGTTAAACCAATGTTTTCTTTTTGCTCCGGCGAGTGACGGATAAAGCTTCCATCACTCATGTAATAATCATATGCTGAAAAATAAACCAAAGGTTTATTTGTATCTTTTTTCTTCTCAAGTTCTTCAACCGCCCATTTAATTTTATCAGGGTACCATACGTCATCCTGATCGCAAAATGCATAATATTCTGCCGGTTCACATTCTCTTGCTATCTGGTAAAATGATTTCGGAGGTCGTAAATTAACTCCATTATTTTCTAAAAGAATTATCCTCTTACCTGATTTATTGCTTTCGATATAATTTTTAATAAATTCAACTGTATTATCTGTAGAGCAGTCATCTCTTACATATATATCAATATTTTCATAAGTCTGTTCAATAAGACTGTCCAATTGAGTTTTCAAAAATTTTTCGCCGTTATACGTTGCCAGCAAAATGTTTACTTTCGGTTGACTCATGCCAATTCTCCTTTATTCATTTATCGCCATGCAGGAATCTCTTACAACCAAATGACATGGTAATTTTACTTTAATTGTTGTCTTGATTGCTAAATTTGATGCTGCAAATAAGGAATTTACACCATACTGACCCATTTCATATGCAGGTGCATGAAGTGTCGTAAGTGCAGGTGCCGTATATCTTGTCATTTCCAAATCATCAAATCCAATCAATGAAATATCTTCTGGAATATTAAGATCATGCTCTCTAATTGCCTTCATTGCACCAAATGCAATCTGGTCACTTGCAGCAAACACCGCTGTAGGCAACTGTTTTTTTTCTAGAATTTCATTCATCATTTGATATCCTGATTCCATGGAATATCTTCCTTCTATAAGATATTTATTGTAATCTATCTCATTTTTCTCACAGAATTTAATAAATGCTTTTT
Organism: Eubacterium sp. CAG:156; assembly: GCF_000434315.1. NCBI lineage: Bacteria > Bacillati > Bacillota > Clostridia > Eubacteriales > Eubacteriaceae > Eubacterium > Eubacterium sp. CAG:156. The sequence continues at coordinate 22,105 of NZ_FR878157.1, forward strand.
TTCTATAATCTTCATATACTACATTATCATTCTCTTCGCCCAGAAATTCTCTACCACCTAAAAACGCAATTTCTTTATGGCCTAATTCTATAAGATATGTAAGTGCCTCATTAACTGCCATTTCAAAATCAAGTGAAAATGTAGTTGCCTTATAATCATGGAATGACATATCCAAAAAGACTATATTCTTTGTAATGCTCATAAATTTTTCGACTTCTTCGTTGCTAAATTTACCAATACAAATAATTCCGTCAGCATCTTCAATTTGTTCTAAATAGTTGGGATTTGACTTGAAAGTTCTCACAACATTAATGCAGTTCTTAACACAAAAATCCTCTATTCCTCTTCTTACCTTAAGATAATAATTATCCTTTGCTTCCTGTTGTTCAGAAAACCATTGAATAATTCCCAATGTAAAAATAGCTTTAGACATTTTCTTACTCTTGTTGTACTTAAGTTCCTTTGCTGCATTAATAACTTTTTTCTTAGTTTCAAGCGATGTACTCAAAGTAGGATCCTCATTCAAAATTCTTGATACTGTTGAGGGGCTTACCTGAGCTAATTTCGCCACATCTTTGATTGTAGCCATACTCTATACCACCTTTATCTTATTTATGTCCCTAGTCACTTTTTCCTTAGTAACTCCGCCATTTTTTTAATGACGCCGCTTCAAGTATAACATCTTTTTTTAATTAAAGATATGATTTATTGTGATTTTCTACTATTTTACTGTTATTTATTTAGTGGTAAACACGGAAATCAAATAAGTTTACTAAATTATATTGTGTTTTAGTAAACAAAAGTTTATATTTAAATTAGCAAAAGTATTCTAACAAATTAACAATTAATATCAGCAATTAGATTATAGATTAATTTGCTTTAATTAGAGCCACTCATTCTGATTACTTATAAATATTGTTTATTTCTGAATACTACAAATCGGATTATTTTTTAACGGAGGATTTAAATGAATATTAACGAATTAAAATCATTATTTGGCAAAAATGAATTTGACTCACTTTTAATGGATATTTACGAGGATTCATCTTTAATTGGATACCAGAACAACAGATACATTAAGGCTTTAGATAAATTTGAAAGTCTATTCGGTGAAGGAGAGGTTGAAATCTATAGTGCTCCAGGAAGAACTGAAGTAGGCGGTAACCATACTGACCACCAGCACGGACAGGTTCTTGCTGCATCTATTAACTTAGATGCCATTTCTATCACACAAAAAACTGATGACGGAATTATTTCTTTAGTATCTGAAGGATATGACCTTATTACAATTGATACTGCAAATACAGAACTTATTGAAGAAGAAAAAGGCACAACAGTTGCGCTTATTAAAGGTGTTGTTAATGAATTTAAAAACCGTGGATACAAAGTCGGTGGATTTAAAGCATACATTACAAGTGACGTATTAGTTGGTGCAGGTCTATCTTCATCTGCTGCATTTGAAGCTGTTATCGGAACAATTCTTTCAGGATTGTATAATGATATGAAAATTTCTTCAGTAGAAATTGCCATTATAAGTCAGTATGCAGAAAACGTTTATTTTGGAAAACCTTGTGGATTAATGGATCAGATGGCATGCTCCGTTGGTGGATTTGTTAACATTGATTTTATTGATCCTGCTCATCCTGTTGTAAACAAAATTGATTTTGATATTACAAACGAAGGATATAGTTTATGTATTGTTGATACAAAGGGTAGCCATGCAGATTTAACTGACGATTATGCTTTGATTCCTGCTGAAATGAAAGAAGTTGCCAAAGTATTTGGCAAAGAAGTTCTTGGAGACGTAAACCCTGATGAATTTTTCAGTAACATACCTAAGGCATTGGCTGGAGCTTCTTCGAGAGGAGTTCTTCGAGCATATCATTTCTTTACTGAAAATAAACGTGTATCAGTTGAAGTTAATGCTTTAAAAGAAAATAATTTCCACAAATTCCTTGATACAGTTAAGGAATCCGGAAATTCATCATATAAATTTTTGCAGAATATTTATGCAAATAAGGAACCTTTAAATCAGCCTGTAAGCATCGCCCTTGCTGCCAGCGAATATATCCTCGGTGATAATGGCGTATGTCGTGTTCATGGTGGTGGATTTGCCGGAACCATTCAGGCATTTGTAAAAAACGAGGCCGTGCCTGAATATAAGAAATTTATTGAATCTATATTTGGCACAGACTCATGTCACATTTTAAAAATACGTAAATATGGAGGTATGAAGGTACAATGAGTATTTTAGTATTAGGCGGAGCCGGATATATCGGTTCTCACACGGTTTATGAACTTATTGACAGAGGTGAAGATGTTGTCGTAGTTGATAATTTACAAACAGGATTTAAAGCAGCTGTTCATCCCAAAGCAAGATTCTATGAAGGCGATATAAGAGACAAAGCTTTCTTAGATGATTTATTTACAAAAGAAAAAATTGACGGAGTTATTCATTTTGCTGCCAACTCTCAGGTTGGAGAAAGTATGAAAGTTCCTCTCAAATACTATGATAACAATTTATACGGAACAATGGTTCTTTTAGAAAGCATGGTTGAACATGGAATTGATAAAATTGTATTTTCTTCTACTGCTGCAACATATGGAGAACCTGAAAGAATTCCAATTTTAGAAAGTGACAGAACTGAACCTACAAATACATATGGTGAAACAAAGCTTTCTATGGAAAAAATGATGAAATGGACAAGTAAAGCCCACAATTTACGTTATGTAGCATTAAGGTATTTTAATGCATGCGGTGCTCATATCAGTGGAAAAATTGGAGAAGCCCATAATCCTGAAACTCATTTGATTCCACTTGTACTTCAGGTTCCACTTGGAAAACGTCCTTATATTTCTATATTTGGAAATGATTACGATACAAAAGACGGCACATGTGTACGTGATTATATTCATGTTACTGATTTGGCACAGGCACATATCCTTGCTCTTAAATATTTGGCTGAAGGAAATGACAGTGATGTATTTAATCTTGGAAATGGAATTGGATTTACGGTAAACGAAATAATTGAAAGTGCAAGAAAAGTTACAGGTTTAGACATTCCTGCTAAATACGAAGCTCGCCGTGCCGGTGATCCTTCAAAGCTTATTGCTTCAAGTGAAAAAGCTAAGACTGTTTTAGGATGGAAGCCTGAATATCCTGATGTTGAAAAAATTATTGAGACTGCATGGAAATGGCATAAATCTCATCCAAACGGATATGAAGATTAAAATTCCTACTATATGTTAACAGGCGATTTAACTGTTCTTAGCATTATATCTTAAAACTTATATTTATTCATAAATATAAAGTTTAGAAAGGTTGTTATATGTTAGATTTATATATAAAAAAATTAGTTAATTATGGAATTAACACAGGCTTAATACCTGAATGTGAAAGAATTTATTCTACTAATTTGCTCCTCGAAGTATTTGGAAAAGATGATTATACAGATTTGGCTGTTGATGACAAAGAAGAAAACCTTGGCGATATTCTCGCTGCTCTTTGTGATGAAGCCGTAAAATTAGGAATAATTGAAGACAGCGTAACTTACAGAGATTTATTTGACACAAAATTAATGAACTGCATTATGCCACGTCCTTCACAGGTTCAAGAAAATTTCTGGAAGGAATATGCTAAATCTCCTGAAGATGCCACTAAATTTTACTATGATTTTTCTCAAAACAGCAATTATATCCGTCGCGACAGAATAAAGAAAGATATGAAATGGGTTGTACCTTCTGAGTACGGAGATATTGATATAACTATCAATCTTTCAAAACCTGAAAAAGACCCTAAAGCTATTGCTGCTGCCAAAAACAGCACAAGTGTATCATATCCTAAATGCCAGCTTTGTATGGAAAACGAAGGTTATGCAGGTCGCATTAACCACCCTGCAAGAGAAAACCACCGTATAATCCCTATAAAGATAAATGATTGTGATTGGGGATTTCAATATTCTCCTTATGTTTACTACAATGAACATTGTATTGTATTTTCAGGCACACACACACCTATGAAGATAGAAAAGGCAACATTTATCAAGCTATTCGATTTTATCAAATTAATGCCTCACTACTTCTTAGGTTCAAATGCCGACCTTCCAATTGTAGGTGGTTCAATTTTAACTCATGATCATTTTCAGGGCGGACATTATACATTCGCAATGGCAAAAGCTGATTCAATCAAGACTTTTAAAGTTAAAAATTATGAAGATGTAGACTGTTCAATTCTTCATTGGCCACTTTCGGTAATCAGATTGAAATCAAAAGACAGCAACCGATTAGTAGAATTAGGTGACTATATTTTAAATAAATGGAGAAACTATACTGATGAGGATGCATTTATATATGCAAATACAGATGGTGAACCACACAACACAATTACACCAATTGCCCGTTTTAGGGATGGCATGTATGAGCTTGATTTGGCTTTACGAAATAATATTACTACAAAGGAACATCCTCTTGGTGTTTATCATCCTCATGAAAAGCTTCATCATATTAAGAAAGAAAATATCGGTCTTATTGAAGTAATGGGTCTTGCAGTTTTACCTTCAAGACTTAAAGGTGAAATGCAAACATTAGCTGATTATATCGTAAATAAAAAAGATATACGAAGCAATGAATCTATTTCTAAGCATGCTGACTGGGTTGATGAATTTCTTCCAAAATATAATGACATTACATCTGAAAATGTTATGAACATTCTTGAATCAGAAATTGGAAAAGTATTTGTAAAAGTTCTCGAAGACGCTGGTGTTTACAAGTGTACACCTGAAGGTCTTGAAGCTTTCACAAGATTTATCGATACATTATAAAGCTTTCAAATTTTCTTTTAATATACGAGGCGCCTGCAGTTTTACTGCAGACGCCTCACCCTTTTTATAAAAACTTTAACTTTATATTCATATTATATTCTTCATCAGGTTTTAAAATTGCCGACTCAAATTTATCATTATTGATATTATCCGGTACATACTGCGGTTCGAGACAAAATGCATGTCGTCTGTTATACACTGCTCCATTTTTTCCTGATTCATCTGATACAAAATTAGCTGTATAAAGTTGTAATCCCGGTGTATCTGTATAAAGCTCCATCTTAATTCCTGACTTATCTCCGATGGCTTTTGCCGCCAGTCTTAATTCATGAGCATTTCCATTTATCATAAAATTATGGTCATATCCCGTTCCAAATTTTAACTGTTCATCTTCAACATCAATATCTCTCCCAATTGATTTCATTTCCGTAAAATCCATTGGTGTACCTTTTACGCTTCTAATTTCACCTGAAGGAATAGAATTGTTTGTGGCAAATGGAGTAAAATAATCACCATTTATCATTAATTTCTGCTCATATACTTCGCCTGAATCATGGCCATTTAAATTGTAGTATGAGTGATTTGTAAAATTAGCAATTGTAGTTTTATCCGTTGTTCCTTTATAATTTAAAATTAATTCATTGTCCTCTGTAAGTATGTATGTAAGATTCACTTTTAAATTTCCCGGAAATCCCTGCTCCATATCTTTACTTAATATTTCAAATGAAATCTTATCATTTACATTCTCATCATAAATTGCTTTCCACATTTTTAGTGCTGTACAATTTGAACCACTATGAAGATTATTACCATTGTCACCATCATTGCTTTCCAAATTGTATTCAACTCCATCAATTATGCACCTTGCACCTTTGATTCTATTGGCATTTCTACCTACATTTGCTCCAAAAAAAGCTGATGCGCCCTGATACGGGTCAACATTATCATAGCCTAAAACTATATCCGTGTCTTTTCCATCTTTATCCGGCACAATTAATGAAACTAGAGTTGCACCATAATCGCATACTTTAACTTTCATTCCATTGCTATTTTCAAGAGTAAATAAATGTGTTTGTTCCCCATTTTTTGTTTTTCCAAATTCATTAATCTTCATCTGAATCTCCTTATTCTTGTAATTTTAAAGTAATTACGGACGTGAGGAATATTACCCTTCCTGAAAGGACGCTCGCGCTGCTTGTCGCTCGTAGCAGTTCTAAACATTCAGCACACAGACCGGCTTTGAAACCTACAGTTTCAGCCGGACTATGCGCCGAATATTTGAACCGACGGCGCCAAATGCCCTTTCATCAAGTATAATATTCCTCACTATTTAATTGCCTATTCTTCTTTCAAATTTTCTTACATTCTTAGAGATTTCCCTACTCTTTTACTTATTTAAAATTTTAATGTTTACCATATATAATTTTCTTTTATCTTTTAAAATTTCCCTGCTTCATATTCTTTACAAACTCAGGATATTCTTCTGTCGGCATAGGCTTTGCATATAAATATCCCTGAATATACGAACACCCATACTGCTTTAACTTTTCAGCCTGTTCAACTGTTTCAACACCCTCTGCAACAACTTCCATATTAAGTTCTTTTGCCATGGCAAGAATCATTTTGATAATTGTATCTGCTCTTGCAGGATCCTGTGTTTGTGATACAAACCTCATATCCATCTTTATAATGTTAACCGGAATATCTTTTAAGGCATTAAGAGATGAATATCCACTTCCAAAATCATCCATTTCTACAATAAATCCAAACATTTGAAGTTTTTTTATTACATTTACATTTTTCTCTAAATCAAGAGTAAATGCACTTTCAGTAATTTCAAGTCTAAGCTTATTTTTATCAATTCCGTACTTTTCGATAAGATTTGTAAACACTTTATATAAATCTATAATGTAAAAATCCTTCATTGAAATATTTACTGCAATATAGTCATCTCTGCCTTCCTCTTTCCACTGTTTAAGAATCTGGCATACTTTCTCCCACACATACATATCAAGTTCTGTAATCAAGCCATTTTGTTCAAAGAACTCTATAAAATCTCCAGGTGGAATTAATCCTAATTTTCTGTGTTCCCATCTCACAAGAGCCTCTGCTCCTTTTACCAATCCATCTTCGCATCTGACCTGGGGTTGAAGATAAACTTTAAAATCTTCATTTTCTATGGCACTTGTAAGTTCTTCTTTATACATATGCTCTTTTAAAATTTTATTTCTAAGATTATCATTATAAACTGCTGCAACACAATTTCCATTATTCTTTATAGAGTCAAGCGCCATTCTTGCCCTATCGCACATAGTTCCAACATCAACTTTAGAATCATAATCTACTTCATAAATTCCATATCTGATATGAACAGTACATGTGATGTTGTTATAAGTAACCTTTATATTTCTTTTCTTCTCAAGGTCTTTTATTACCAAATCACTCTTAGGACATAATGTAATAAAATTATCACTTTCCACTCTCGCATATACCCTTTTATCAGAGCACTGCGCTAAACAGTTTTCTGAAATCTGCTTAAGAATGGCATCACCCATTTTTCTTCCAAACATATCGTTTACGACTTTAAATCTTGATATGTTAAATATCATAATTGCAAATTTATCATCTGGGTATTTATTTGTTATCTCAATTACTTTTCCATAGAACCTCTTCATATTGTACAGTCCTGTAAGTTCATCATGAGTTTCCAAATATCTCATAACAGAATTAACCATTGTTATTTCCGTTACATCTTCAAATACAAAGTATTTTGCATATGCTATATTATCATTTTCACATAATTCGCCATATTTACACTGAAAATAAAGTTTCTTATCTTCATGCATAATACTTATTTTTTTGTGATAAGTTTTCTCTAACGCGGCAGGTGTATATAAATTATATGCTTTACAAAATTCCTCAAACGAACACTTTTGTGTGCATTTATCAAATAATCTTTCCGCTTCTTTATTATAGGCAATTATGCTATCATCTGTGCCGAATACTACCATCGGCAGTTCTGATTCCTCAGCAATTTTCTGCAGTGCCCTGTTCTTAACAACTTTATGACTATATTGAAATGTTATTTCATAAACAAATGCACCTAATATACCATAAAACAATAATGATACATTCTCCCACAATCTAAGCTGAAACATTACAATATTAATGCAGGACACAATTATCATGCATGTTAATATCTGCATATATTTCACCTTATAAATACGTGGCGAATTTAATATACGGTATATGAAGCACAATATAAAAACTGCGACAAATACATATGTAATAAATATGTGTGCATCATATCCCAAATTATAAAGCCATGCAGCCACACCACTTTTATTCATCCTTACATTCTCAATTTTAATAATTGAATGTATAAACATATTTATAGTATCCACAATTGTAAATACAAACACAGCTCTTTTAATATATTTGAAGCATTCAAATGCTTTACCTAACCCTGTATATTCAAATGCATATTCTATTAATGCCAATATCATCCATGTAAAGCATGCATAAAATGGCCATATAAGAATGCTCTCTATAAAATTCGAACCAATACCTTGCATTATAATTCCGAGTATTACTGCAACAAGATTACTCTCCATAAATAATGCAATGCTTTTTCCCGTCCTATTTTTATGTATTAAACTTAATTTAAGATACCTTACATCCATTACCCCCAATAAGATATACGGAATAATCATGTATTTTCCCATTCAAATTCTCCCTTTGTAAATTAATAGTTTCAATTTACTCTCACCCGTATTTATTTTACCACATTACTCTATATAAACATACACTTTTAATCTTATTCCTGTACCATATTACTTTCATTATTCTCTTCATCTCTTGCATCAATTATTTTAGCAAATATCTTTTGATATACTTTTGCATGGCAAAATCCTGATATTAATGGGAATAAAATAAACAACGCCGGAATCTTAAAAGCAAATATGAATATTGCTACATCAATTATAATAAGTAAAATTGACTGAATAAAATGTCTTGTTGAAAATATTAATGAAATCATTAAAGTCCTCTTAACAGTATCATAAAATTTTGCGATATATGGGAATACAAAATTAATCGTCATTGTATAAATAATGAGTACTAACAAATAAAATGGTAATGCATAAAACAATTTGCTTCCTACTTTAGATGAGTTAAATACAATATAAAGACTTGTACAAACTAATCCTCCGATTGTTCCCATTATAAGCCATACAATTGTTGATATTTTAAAATTCTCCTTAAAAGCCTTAAAGAAACTTCTTACCACATATGACTCCTCACCAACAACTAATTTCATCATTACTGAGTAAAATGCTGTTGTAGATGCGCCAACTGTAATTATTGGCAAAGAACAAATTACCCACAATATTGCCAAAACCATTACATCTGCAAATCCATCTAAAAATGTCATTAATTTTCCTTCACTGTCAAATATATTTTTCACTATTTTTACCTTTGTGTATTATTACACACCTTTCGTTTTAAATTTGTCACTAATTTTAATAGTCAATCTGAATTCCCTATCAACACAATTTACATTTAATTTATTATTTCAAGTTTGCTTCCTTTCTCTTTGTCTTTCGTAACCACAATCTGCCTGTCAATTCTGGTCTTAAGTTCTGATACATGCGATATAATCCCTACAAGTCTTCCTACATCTGTAATCGAACTTAATGCCCTCATTGCACTTTCAAGCGATTCTCCATCCAATGATCCAAATCCCTCATCTACAAATAATGTATCAATCTTTATTCCTCCGGACTTAGCCTGGATTTCGTCAGACAAACCTAATGCCATCGACAAAGAAGCTTTAAATGATTCTCCACCTGAAAGAGTTTTTATATCCCTTTCACTTCCACTATAATAATCGATAACATTTAACTCTAATCCGCTCTTGCTTACCTTATTGTCAGCTTCACGCTTTCTCTTCAACTCATACTGACCTGAAGTCATATCCCTGAAATGGCTGTTTGCCTTGACTATAATTCTATCAAACATTTCCATTTGGACATAGGTTTCTAAAGTAATTCTTGACTTCGAAGAAAGAGTTCCATTGCATGTATCCGCCAGACTGCCAACAACCTGCAGCTTATCTTCTACTTCCACGGCTTCATCCATACACTTCTCAATTCTTTCATTTGCAAATTTATTCATATCCAGTCGTGAATGAACTTCTTTTTCACTCTTTCCAAGTTCCTTTTCCATACTTTGAAGCTGCTTCTTTTCTTCCTTTAATTCATCCAAATCTTCAACCTTTGAATTTTTAAATTGATTTTTCAAAGCCGCTATCGCATTTTCAAGCCCGGATTTTCTTTCCTTTGCTTCTTCATAGTTATCTCTTGCCTTTTCAAATAACTTAATAAGCCTGTTTCTTTTATCCTGCAAACTGCTGATATATTCCTCTGCTTCTTTCAGACTTGAGTATTTAAGTTTAGACTGAAGTTCTTCTATTCTGATATTTGCATTTGCAATATTAGTATTTTCTTCAATTATTTTATTTGAAATTTCCACAATTTCTGTTTTTTTACTTTCAAGTTCGTTCTTTAGTTTAGGCAAATTTTCTTCAATTGTTTTCTTCTCTTCTTTAAAATCTGACAATTCTTTAGCTTTAACATTTAAGTTCTTTATATCATCGTTTAACTTCTTTGTATTTTCTTCTAAAATATTAAAGCTATTCTCATCTATGCTTTCAGCAAATTCATTTGGATTTTCATTTACTACATCATCTATTCTTTCTTTCAACGAATCGATTTCTGTAATTTTCGCCCTCAAATTACCTGAAATTTCACTTCTTTTCTCTTCCTTTTTCTGTCTAAGATTTTTAGCATTTTTCAAATCTTTCTCAGACGGAATTTCATCTTTAACCTCAGTTATATGAGGATGACTTGTCGAACCGCAAACAGGACAAGGTTCTCCCTCTTTCAGATTTTGTCCAAGCATACCAGCCTGCGCATCCATGTACTTAGCCATAAGACTTTCATAATTTTGTGATGCGTTATTATACTCATTAACGCTTTCCACATATTTTTCCTTTAAAGACTTATGCTCATCTTTGACTTCAACATATTTTTTAAACAATTTTTTCAAATTAGAATAAAGATTTATCTTATCCTCAACACTCTTAATGCTGCTCTGGCATTTTTCAAATTCAACTTCGCATTCTTTTATTTCTTCAAGCCTTTTTTCAGAAATCAAAATACTATTTTCAATATTTTCTACATCGTCTTTAATTTCAGTTTCTTTATTTGTTAATTTTATTAAATTTACCTGTCTGTTATGTAAACTTTCAAGTTCTTTAGTAAGTTCATTGTAGCTTTCAAGTTTTTGTTTTTCTATCTCGATTTCAGTTGCAAGCTTTTCGCGTTCACTTTCCGTCTCTTTTTGCAAATTATAATTTTCTAAGAGCTTCGGCATAACTTCTAATACTTTAGCAAGTTCATTTTCATTATTTTCAATGTTTTTCATACCTGCCAAAACATTTTCTGTTTTACCAATTGTCTCATTAATTTTTTCAAGATTCTTATTAACTTCTTTTTTATTTTTTTCTAAAGTTTTTAACAAATCTTTGTCTTTATTAATAAGTTCTAAAATAAAATTATTAATATCTTCTGTCTTCCAAAATGTGTTGTCATCAATAATCTGTTTTAATTTTTCTTTATCATTTTCATCATTGTCACACTGAACACTTGCAATGTAATTTTTGATTGACTTCTCAATATCCTGATACTTAAACTTAAGTTCATTCTTTTTTCTTTTTAATTTTTCCTGTAAATCAAGATATTCATTTGTATTAAATATCTTTCTTAAAATTTTACTACGTTCATCAGTTCCCGTAAGCAGAACTTTCATAAAATCTCCCTGTGCAATCATGGCAATCTGAGAGAATTGTCCTCTATCTAGTCCTATAATTTCTGTAACTGCATCATTTACATTCTTTTTATTTATAATTGGTTCTCTGTCCTTAGTTAGAAAATATAATTCTGCTTCTTCTTTCTGGGCAACCATTTTATCCCCACGCTTTGCCTTACGCATATACTCAGGAACTCTTCTGATTTTATATTTTTCATCTCTATATTCAAATTCTAATTCAACATAGCTTTCCGTTTCATCATCAGCATATTTGCTTCTAAGAGATTTCACTTCTCTTACCTGTCCGCTTGCCTCTCCATAAAGAGCATATGAAATTGCATCAAATATAGTCGTCTTTCCGGCTCCTGTATCACCTGTAATCAAATACAATCCGCTTTCACCTAATAATGTAAAATCAACTACGGTTTTGTCTGCATAAGGTCCAAAACCACACATAACTAATTTAATTGGTCTCATGGCTTTCCTCCCTTGCTTCTCCTAAAATTTCCAACAGGTAATTCCTTTGCTTTTCTGACATTTTCCGTCCATTCTGTTTTTCAAAAAATTCCTCAAAATAATCCAATGGAGATTTAGTCTCTCCTGTTTCAACATTATCAACAACAGAATATGAACGTGTTCGCGTATTGTCATATTCCATGCTCATCAGATTTGGATAAATGCTTTTTAATTTTCCTATTGCATTCAAAATATCATCTTCATCTGTAAGCACTGCTCTGTAATAGTCTTCTTTTTTTAATTCTTTGTAAAACTCTTCACTTGTTATTTTGCTGAACTTTCCTTTAATTGTCTTTAAATCATGTAACGGCTTTACGGGAATTTCTTTAATTTCTATATTTCCTTTTTCTTTTAAATCAACAATCGTCATTGACTTATTATGTTTTTCTTCTGAGAATGAATACTTAAGCAATGTTCCTGCATAACGTGCACTTTCCCTGCCCATTTGCTGAGCTCTATGAATGTGTCCTAACGCAACATAATCAAATGCTTCATAATTTTCAACGCTAACATTATCAAGTCCGCCAACTGAAACTTCTTCTGATTCGCTTCTCAACGCACCTGTAACAAACTGGTGTGACACAATCACATTTCTCTTTGTTTTATCAATTTTTTCCTGACTTAGAACGTACTCTAATGCGTCATCATAGTCTTTAATTTCAGCCTCTTTATAAATATTTTTTACCGTTGCCGGCTTTATGAATGGCAATAAATAAACATTTATTTTGCCATAGTCATCTTCTAATTCTATTTTTTGTAAATTGCCATTATACACTCTCGACATATAAACCTTTGCCGCAGACAGTATATCTGAACCAAATCCTATTCTCTCAGCACTGTCATGATTTCCGCTTATTACAAAAATCGGCAAATTGATAGACACGAGTCTTGTCAACATTTCGTCAAATAACTTAACTGCCTCCGCAGACGGAACCGGCTTATCGTAAATATCCCCCGCCATAATAATTCCATCTATCTTTTCATTTTCTATTACATTATAAACCTGTTCAAAAACAAATTTTTGATCCTCTATCATGGAAAATCCATTTACTCTTTTCCCAATATGCAAATCCGCAAGATGTAAAAATCTCATTCACTTCTCCATTCTAATATCTTGTTTTTTAATTATTATCACTTTAACTTATGTATCTCTAATTTATTAATCAAATATGCAATTCTATTATTTATAAACAACTCGAGCAGGTTATCCCACTCGAGTTGTTACATTTGCCATAATTGTGCTGTTAAATTTTTATATTTTTTCAGTCACATTCTTACTAAAATTCTGCACCAAGTGTAGCAGCCATTACAGCCTTTATTGTATGCATTCTGTTTTCAGCTTCATCAAATACTACTGAATGTTCTGATTCAAATACTTCATCTGTAACTTCCATTTCTGTAAGTCCGAATTTTTCATAAATCTGTTTGCCAATCTTTGTATCTAAATCATGAAAAGCCGGAAGGCAATGCATAAATACAACATCCTTATCAGCATTGTTAATTAAATCCATTGTCACTCTGTATGGAAGTAAGTCATTGATACGTTCTTCCCATACTTCATCAGGTTCGCCCATTGAAACCCATACATCAGTATAGATTGCATTTGCATCCTTAGTTGCAACCATAGGATCTTCAATAAATTCCAAAGTTGCTCCTGTTTCTTTAGCAATTGCCTGACATTCATCAATAAGTTCCTGTACCGGCCAATATTTTTTTGGAGCACATGCTACAAAATGCATTCCCATTTTTGCACATCCAACCATAAGCGAATTTCCCATGTTATAACGTGCATCGCCCATATATACAAATTTAAGGCCTTCTAATTTTCCAAACTTTTCCTTTAATGTAAGAAAGTCTGCTAAAATCTGTGTTGGATGAAATTCGTTTGTAAGTCCATTCCATACAGGTACTCCTGCATATTCTGACAACTGTTCAACTATTTCCTGTTCAAATCCTCTATATTCGATACCATCAAACATTCTTCCTAATACTCTTGCAGTATCTTTAATGCTTTCTTTCTTACCAATCTGTGAACCTGTTGGGTCTAAATATGTAACTCCCATTCCTAAATCATGAGCTGCAACTTCAAAAGAGCATCTTGTTCTTGTACTTGTTTTCTCAAATATAATTGCTATATTCTTTCCTTTTAATACGTCAACGAGCTCTCCGCCTTTCTTTTTTGCCTTTAACTGCGCTGCCAAATCAATAAATTCCCCAATCTGTTTTGGTGTAAAATCCAATAATTTTAAAAATGACTGTCCTTTAATGTTCATGTTCTCCTCCTAATGTTATGTCTTTGTATTATTTTTTACTAAGCTTATTTCCAAAGTCAGCAAGTCTTTCTCTAACACTAATTGTTGAGCCACTGACTCTAAGTTTAGGAAAGGCCTTAACCTGCCTCTTTCCTAACTTCTGTGCTTTCAAAAGCATAACTGCATATTTAGCTTCCATTTCTATTTTTTGTTTCTTTAATTCAACAATGCTTGTCTCATATGCACTCGCAATTTTTTCGCGACTGTTAACTGTTGCTTCTGCAATTTTTTCACGACTACTTGCTGTTGCTTCTGCAAGTTTTTCACGACTACTTGCCGTCGCTTCTGCAAGTTTTTCCTTGCCTTCTTCTGTTTTTTCAGAAACAGTAATTGCTGAATTTCCAACCACATCTTTAAGCTGATCTCCAATATCTTTAAGGCCGTCAGCAATTTTTTCAAGCTGTCCAAGACTCTTCTTAAATCCTACAATTTCCTTAACAGTTACAATTATATCAATAATAAATGCTATCGCAAATATTACTAACAAAGCATATATTACCATAAGCGGAATCTTACTTACAACACCATAAATCATTGGATGAATCATGTTAACCATAATCATACTTCCAAGACCCCACATTATGCTAAACTCCAGGCAAATATAACCACCTATATTAAATCTATTTTCTGAATAATCCCACCATCTCATACGGAATATTTTATCCAAAATCCAACCGGTAAATAATTCTAGCACTGAACAAATTACCACACCACCTATAAATAACACAATCGCATTATCCTTAAGTGGTTCTAGTGCATATAGGATTCCAACCATCCCAACTCCATAAATCGGGCAAACAGGTCCATTCAAAAATCCTCTGTTTACTACTTTTCCCCTTGTAATTGCAACAAACGAAACTTCGACGCACCATCCAAGAAAAGCATAAATAAAAAAGAATACCAGACAATTAATAAACACATTCATATTTTTAAACTACATTTCCTTTCTGCTACAATTATTTACGAATACTATTCCTTAGATTAAATAACAATCAAACTATTCTGTTGTCTACATTAAATAAGGAATTAACTATTCCGCTTCTTAATATCATTATTAAGAATATAATGAATTTCACTAATAAAGAAGATTATACTACGTATTAATATCTGTAGCAAACAAAAAAGACTACTATTTTAGTTTTGAGCATTAACAAAAATAATAGCCTTCTTTTTACTTTATAAAATTGTAATAATATCCTTATTTCATCCGTAATTGCTTATCATCCTCATTTTATACTCACCACCCTTATTTTACCTCAAACTTACTTTCAACAAGCAGCCAGTTTGCCCTAAACAATCTCATTATCTGCCAATAAGCTGCCCCCCTAAGATTGTATTCATCAATTAAATTTAATTTTGCATTTATGCTCCTTACATCTTCAAACCATACCTCATGTATTTCATTTCCGATTGTGTAATTAAAAAATGGAGTTTGTGCCACATCATCATATTGTACTGTAGCGCCATTATTAATTGCTAGTTGAATTGCCTCAACATTTCCAATTGTCTTAGCTTTAGTCACACCTTTTTCATATGGCAAAGTCCAATCATAGCCGTAGTTTGGTATTCCTATATCGATTTTTGCCACAGGAATTTGTGAAAGTGCATATTCAATTACCTGTCTGACTTTATTAATAGGCGCCACCGCCATCGGTGAACTATAAGTATAACCCCATTCGTATGTCATCAAAAGGACTGAATTTGCGGCAGCACCAAGTCCACCATAATCTTTTCCTTCATATAGCAAACCTTTCTGGTCAGATGACGTCTTTGGTGCAAGTGCCACTGACACCCAAATTCCATACTCATTCATTCGTCTTGTACATTCTGCGACAAAACTTGTGAAGGCATCTCTGTCTTCTTTATAAATATATTCAAAATCTATATCAAGCCCTGCAAAGCCCTTTTCATTCATTAAATAAATCAAATTGCCTATCAGGTTTTCAATTGCCTGCTTATTATTAACTAGAGCTGTAATCAAATTATTGCTAAATACTCCATTTTCATCAAATGGAGTAAGCGTAAGTACAGGCTTGGTATCATTTTCATAGGCTTCATTTATCATCCACTGGTCATCTAAAGCCGGAGACACAACTTCCCCTTCCTTAGTAAATCCATACGAAAAAATATATAATCCTGACAAATACGGCAAAGTTACTCTCAACACATAATTACTTATAAAAGGATACGCATAGCCATTTATTACTCTTCTTGTTCTATACTGATTTGGTCGAAATTCAACTAAAAGAGCCTGCCCAACTGCTAATTTATACGGATAAATAAGCTGATTTGCAAATATTATTTCTTCTACCGGTGTTCCAAATTTATTTGCAATGCTATCAACTGTATCCAGTGGTTCCACAACATATATC
Source organism: Eubacterium sp. CAG:156 (assembly GCF_000434315.1). NCBI lineage: Bacteria > Bacillati > Bacillota > Clostridia > Eubacteriales > Eubacteriaceae > Eubacterium > Eubacterium sp. CAG:156. Next base: position 38,995 of record NZ_FR878157.1, read on the forward strand.
TGCATATGGTACCTCATTCTAAATTCCACTTATACTAATTTATGTTGTTTAGTATATTTGTGCCACTTTCTATTAAAGCGCAGATGAAACATCGTAATATATAAAATATGTTTTAATGCCTGTGTCACTTTCTACAAGGTGCAAACTGCCATTTAATTTTCTATATATTAGGTATCAACTTTTAGGAGAAATGGATATTTTATTTTGTTTCACATGTCTAAGCCCTAAAAAACAGAGGATGCGAAGTTATAAACTCGCATCCTCTGTTTTTTCGTAATACTAAAGTTATAAGATTTGTTTTTCCATATAGGAAATAATGTATTGTTAAAACTAATAATAGTTTGTAACCATATTTTAATTTTATTGTCTTTAGAATAAAATTCCGCCGTACTGAGCAATTACTGCTGCAAATACAAGTGAAACAATTGTCATTAATTTGATTAAGATATTGATTGATGGTCCTGATGTATCCTTGAACGGATCACCTACTGTATCACCAACAACTGCTGCCTTATGAGCATCGCTTCCTTTTCCGCCTGCGAAACCACCTTCGATATACTTCTTAGCGTTATCCCAAGCACCACCTGCGTTTGCCATGAAGATAGCCATCATAACACCACTTACAAGTGCACCTGCAAGCATACCACCAAGAGCTTCTACGCCGAGTAAGAATCCGATTAATAATGGTGCTACTACTGCCATAACACCCGGAATAATCATTTCATGTAAAGCTGCCTGTGTTGAAATACCAACACATGTCTTATAGTCAGGTTTTTCTGTTCCTTTAAGGATTCCCGGTTTTTCTTTGAACTGACGACGAACTTCTTCAATCATCTTATTTGCTGCCTTACCAACTGAAGACATTGTTAAAGCTGAGAACATAAATGGAAGCATACCACCAATGAATAAACCTGCAACTACAGGAGCATCAAGGATGTTAATTCCTTCTTTTGTAATGCCTGCTGTTTCAGCAAATGAAACAAATAATGATAAAGCTGTAAGTGCTGCTGAACCAATGGCAAAACCTTTACCAATTGCTGCTGTTGTGTTACCAACTGCATCTAATTTATCTGTAATATCTCTAACGCTTTCATCAAGTTCTGACATTTCTGCAATACCACCTGCATTATCAGCAATTGGACCATAAGCATCAACTGCGATTGTCATACCTGTTGTTGAAAGCATACCAACTGCTGCAAGAGCGATACCATACATTCCAGCAAAATGGAAAGCAACTAAAATACCGATTGCAACGATGATGATAGGAATAAATGTTGATTTCATACCAACTGATAAACCGCTGATAATATTTGTTGCTGAACCTGTCTGAGAGCTTTCAGCGATTTCTTTAACACTCTTATATTTTTCTGAAGTATACATTTCTGTAACTTTACCAATAATAGTACCAACGATAAGACCTGAAATAATTGCGATAAATGCATCGAATCCACCGAAAAATACTTTGCTTAAAATTGCTGATGCAATAATAACTAAAACTGTAGCTGTATATTCGCCTGCATTTAAAGCCTTCTGAGGATCAGAACCTTCTTTACCTCTAACAAAGAAAGTTGCGATTACAGAAGCAAGAATACCGATTGCTGCAATAACAAGTGGGAAAAGAGCTGTCATAAATGATGTAGCATCTCCCAATGTTGTAACAATACCTAATGTAACTGCTGAAACTAAAGCACCAACATAACTTTCAAATAAGTCAGCACCCATACCTGCAACGTCACCTACATTGTCACCTACGTTATCAGCGATAACTGCCGGGTTTCTTGGATCATCTTCAGGAATACCAGCTTCAACTTTACCAACAAGGTCAGCACCAACGTCTGCTGCCTTTGTATAGATACCACCACCAACTCTTGCAAAAAGAGCAATTGATGAAGCACCTAAACTAAATCCTGTAAGTATACTAACTGAATTAGAAGTAATTCCTGTTGTAGCATTAAGCACAATGAAAATAACGCTAAGTCCAACAATACCAAGACCTACAACGCAAAGACCCATAACTGCACCACCTGAGAATGCAATTGAAAGAGCCTTATTCATACCACTTTCCTTAGCTGCATTTGCAGTTCTAACATTTGCCTTAGTAGCAACTGTCATTCCAAAATAACCTGCTAAAGTTGAGAAAGCTGCTCCAACTAAGAAACAAACGGCTGTAAGCCAGCTAACTCCAAATCCAATAACTATAAAAAGCACTGCCGCAAAAATAACTAAAACCTTATATTCTGAATATAAAAATGCTTTAGCACCTTCTGCAATGGCGTCTGAAATTTCTACCATTCTTTCATTTCCAGGTTTAGCTTTTCCAATAACCACTGCTTTGTATGCTGCAAAAATTAAAGCAATAACACCTGCTATCGGAGCTAAATAAACCAAATTCTCCATTTCAAATTTCCTCCTGTTTTCAATTTTTCTTTTAATAATTTTGAGGCTAATAAAGTTTATCATTTCCAGCATTTAACAAAATTAACTATATCGTATTTTTACTTGTTTTATTTAACTTATATACATTTTTTATTTAAGAAAATAAACTTTATTTCAAATCCCCATTAATATTTCAATAGATTATCATTTTATTTCAAACTTATCAAGTATTTTGTTAATTTTTTCACAATAAAATTTTCACTAATAAAAGTGCAAAAGTTTTTTTGAACGTTTTCTTTCTTAATTAAATATGTTTTATTTCCATCATAAATTTTTACTTAAAAAAGTTTTTTAATTTGTTTTATTTTAAGTTATTTTTTATTAGATCTTTTTTTATGAACTTTTTCTTCCTTTTTTCTTTATTTAGTAAATTTTCCTTTGTAATTTTTATAAAGTGTGTGTTATAATATCTGTGTTAAAATAAAGTTTAAACTTAACTTTATTAATAACAGGCTGAAAAATAATATGAAATTAAAGGAGAACTACTATGAGACATGAACTTGATCACATTGATGAACAAATTATCAGACTGCTTCACGAAAATGCCCGTACCCCCCTTAAGGCAATAGCCAGTCAGGTGTTTCTTTCATCCCCGGCAGTTTCTGCAAGAATTGAACGTCTTGAGAAAGCCGGAATTATAACAGGCTACAATGCAATAATCAATCCTGCTGAATTAGGATATCATATTAAGGCATTTATTAATTTGGAAGTAAAACCGGGACAGAAGAAAGACTTCTACCCATACATAAAGAGCTGTGATAACGTTATTGAATGTAATTGCGTAACAGGAGAATACGCAATGCTTATTGAAGTAATGTTTAAAAGCACTGAAGAACTTGACCATTTTATCGGCGAACTTCAGAAGTTTGGAAGCACAAAGACTCAGATTGTTTTCTCAACATCTGTACCTCACAGAGGAATTCCTCTTTCAGACTAATTTTTAATACTAATCGCTATAGAATGATAATATAAAAGCTTAGATGCTTTAGATTTTTTAATAGTAATATGAGATTTAGTTATTATGAATCTCCAAAAAATACGGCTGAATTTTATTTTGAAATTCAGCCGTATTTTTTAATTACATTTCAGAAATCCTGCTTTAGTCTCGAATTACAGAGATCCTATTCTAATCACACATTTCAGAAATCCCACTTTAGTCTCATAGTTCATAAATTTTATTTATCTTCTTTAGATTATCAATAATATCATATCCATTTCTTAAAATTATATTGCAATTATGCTCTGATAGATGCCTACGGCTTTCTATCTGATTATTTGTGCTTATAATTCTTTTATCTTCATTAAATATAAAATTCATAATCTCACACGCCCATGCACGTACCGGTTTTTTTAATGATAAAAATTGCACTGTATCCGTAACATTAATCTTTTCGCTTAAAACATCTGATGCAAATATTTTAACGCCACTTGCCTGTGCCGCCAAAAGTGCTGTTGTCAATGCTGTCTTTTTCCATGGAGCCAGAATAATATCTGATGCCGATAAAGCTTTATCAAGGTTTTCCATAGATCCAAGAAAATACAACCTTTCTTCAAATCCATATCTCGAAGCATACTTTTTAAAGAATTTGATTTCATTTATTTCCTTCTTATTATCTTCATTACCTATAAATAAAAGACATGCATTTTTAACTTCTCTTAATTCACGAAATATTTCTATAGAAAATTCCTGATTAAATTGGTCACTTATATTTCCAATATGCAAAAAAACAATCTGGTTGTCATCTATTCCAAGAGAACTTCTAAACTCTTTTGCAGTATCTAAATTAAACTCATATTCAATTACATCAACTGCCTTATTCACAGAAACAATTTCCTCTTTATTTTCATTCGGCACCATTATGCCTTCATTACCTTCATCGATTTCATTTGTCACTGCTGCATTTGTGTTAACATGGTCTACTCCGGATATTTCCCGATTAACACTTTTACTTCCATTATTATCCAAATTAATTTCATTCGTATCAGCATTCTTTTTACCGGATGCAGCTGTATTATCCGATTGATTGTTATTTCCTGTTGTGACTATGTGTGTGATTTCATCATTTTTATTATTTTTTCTATTATGAGCGACGTCATTTTCACTACAGTTAATAATCCTTACCGGTATTTCATTTTCTTTTGCCACAGCTAAAGCGACCATTCCATTTTTCAAAAAAGAATGTACAACATCGTATTTATTTCTTTTCTGGATGAATTCTGCAAATTTAGTTTTAAATTTTCTATCGGAAGTACTCGCACATAAACAAAATACATTGCATCCTTCATTGCTAAACTGCTTCTCCATACTTCCTAATTGATTTGCTGCAACTAATATATCAAAATGGAATTTATTCCTATCCATATTTTTGACATAACTTAATACAGTGGAATTTAGGGCACAAAATTCCATCCTATCTAATAATAGTAAAATATTCTTATCTCCCATTATTTTCTCCTTTTCATAATTTGTAATTAATTTTTCAACCCAATTAGTCTAATCTACTATTTAAATAAGAAACAATTGCTATCCAATCTAAATATTTGTATGCATAAATGCTAAACTTTTCTGCCGCATTTGTACTATAAGAACTGATTATGCCAATCAAATAACATAAATACACAAAATCAGTATCTTTATCTATGTACTGTGACAATAATTTTTTATATTTGTCATACACGGCAATCGTCTTGTCGCCATCATTCTGCAAACCGTATAAAGACATTTTGGTTAAATAATGAAATGCATCTACGTATTCAGGCATCTCATAATGCGCATACTCAAAGTCATACATGCACACTTCTTTTTTGCTATTATAATAAATGTTCCAAGGCGAAAAATCACCGTGACTAACCGCATAATAATCCTCTGTTTCTTTAAGCTGGTTTTCTATAATTCTAATTGAATGCTGTAATATCATTCCCTCATTTTTAGGGAACTTTATCTTTATTTCGGATTTTAATTTCTGAATTAATCTATATAAATCTGTCTCCTCATATTTACATAATATCTTTGTTTTGTCCATAATGTCTTTAAGACACTTCATATGCCTATCATCAAATTCAAGTTTAACTTTTTCTGAAAGTTTCTTCTCGCTTTTTTGTGCAAAAATATGCAAATCCCCAATAATAGACGTATCTATTATTTCAGGAATGTTTGCTACTTCTTTTTCATGCAAAAAGTCAATCATATCTATCTCGTGCTTCATCACATTAATAACTTCAGAAGAATTAGAAATTCTCAAATAGCACAATATCTTCTCATTCGTAAAAATCTGTAGCGTAACTTTTTGGTTTAATTCAGATGAAATATCTCCCATATAAGCTGCTACATAATAATTTTCCGTTCCAACTAATCCGTCTATATATTCTTTTAACTGTGGCTGTAACAATAAGTTAACTGTCTCAACTCCCATTTTGCGAAGCGCAAATCCAACATCCTTTACCGTTAAAATTAAATCTCTTCTTTTCTGATCCTTCTTAGAATAAGGCTGACACATTTCAATCGCCAATTTCAATTTATCTGCCGGAAGAATCCATGTATTTTCGTTCTGATTAAAAACGAGGTACCTTCCACCTCCATCATCAGATGCAAATATACAATTTAATAATTGTTTATACCCGAACATCTCTACATCCCTCTTTTCAACAAATTTTCCGTAATTTTTCCCTGCATAATTGCCGTATTTGTTATTTTCATACTATCAGTCATAAATTTGTTACTTTATGCCATACTGCAAATCATAAAATTATTTTATTTGCCTTTCCTATAAATTTATATTTTAGTTTTTCATTTTGTTCTTAAATTCAAATTTAATATTACTTTAGTTTTCTTTTTAATCCTTTTTATTTTTTTAATCCGTTTCTAAATTTTTTCTATAATTTTATCTCATTTTGTAATCTGACCTAAATAATTCATTTGGTCGTTTTTATAATTTTATCCTTTCCTTAAATTTTATTTTTCCTATCTGTACTCTCAATACAGACTTAGAAAATTAACACGTTAAATAATACTTTAATTATACTATTTTAAAGGTATTATATCAAATATTAATAAGCACAATTTTTACGTTGCACCATTGTACAATATGGCCTTTTTTACTAATTAAATTTTGATGTGAATTTTGCTTTATAATGCTATGCAATATGTCGTTATACCAATTATATTTTGATGTGGATTTTGTTTTGTACTGCTGTGTAATATGGCGTTTTTTTACTAATTGTGTTACGATTACACAAGATTAAATTTTTGATAACACATATGGTAACGAGAGGATTTTGTTATGCAGAAAGATGATTTATATTCATCAGGGGAATTTGCCAAAATGGCACATGTTTCCGTGAGAACAATACGTTATTACGATAAACAGAATATTTTAAAACCAACTTATATAACTGATTACGGAGCAAGATTTTATTCTCATGAGGATTTGGTTAGATTACAGCAAATCCTTTTGCTCAAATACCTTGGTTTTTCTTTGGATGACATTAGAGAAATCACAATCGACGACAGTAATTCGCAAATGCTTCTCAATTCATTGAATATGCAGCTTAAACTTGTTCAGGATAGAATTGAGCAAATGCAAATGGTTGAAAAGGCGATTAAAGACACAACAGCCGCCTTAACAAAGGAACATCATGTTGACTGGAGCCAGATGTTAGAGCTTATTCATTTGACAAATGCAGAAAATTCCATAAAAACACAGTATCAGAATGCTTCTAATATTTCTGCCAGAATTAATTTGCATAATCTATACTCTCATAATGAGCAGCATTGGTTTAACTGGCTTTATGACAATTACGATATTCAACCGGGCATAAAGGTTTTGGAAATTGGTTGCGGAAGCGGAGCCCTTTGGACCCAAAACATGGACAAAGTGCCTGCTGACATTAACATTTATCTTTCTGATATTTCTCAGGGAATGATTCGTGATACCAGACGTGCCATCGGACTTGCTGACACACGATTTTCTTTTGGAACATTTGACTGCGAAAATATTCCATATAAAGATGAAGAATTTGACCTTGTAATTGCTAATCATGTGCTTTTCTACTGTGAAAATATTGATACTGCTCTCTCTGAAGTCAACAGAGTTCTAAAGAAAGGCGGTCGTTTCATATGTAGCACTTACGGAAATAAGCATATGTGTGAGATTGACAAACTTGTCAAATCTTTTGACAACCGTATAAATTTGTCATCAAATAAACTTTATGAAAAATTTGGTCTTGATAATGGTGAAGATTTTCTTAAACTTCATTTTAACTCTATTCAAATGAAGCCTTATGAAGATTACCTTGAGGTTGACCAGGCTGAGCCATTGATGGAATATATTTTGTCCTGTCACGGAAACCAGAATGAATATATTCTCAGCAAATATCAGGAATTCAAAGATTTTGTCGAGCAGAGAACAAAAACACCTTTCCATATCACTAAAGAAGCCGGAATATTTGTTTGCGTGAAATAAATGATGGCATTTAGCAAAAACAAAAATAAGTTAGGGTACAACTCTGTACCCTAAAGTTAACTTAAGGTTTTACAAGGGTACAACTTTGTACCCCTAAGCATAAAATTTCTTTTCCTTAATTATGAAATCTGATATAAGACTCAATAAAATGTAAAAGATAACTGTTACTTATGGTATAAGTGAACAATCTTAGCAAATAATAGCTTCAAGAATCTAAAATATCGCACCATATGTATCAAATTTGCATAAAATAGTGCAATTAAATATGAATTTTTTATTAAATTTCAAAAAAATTGAAAAAAATACTTGAAGGTGACGTTACGTCACCTTTTATTATATACTTAACATTTGAGTCAGACAGTTTTATTGCTTTCAAAGTAGAATGTTTTATGATATTTAAAATCGTGCGAACTAATATTGTTGAATTGATAAATTTTATCAACTAATATTGTTGCAAAAATCGTGCAACCGGATATTGCTACGATAATTTTATCATCATCAAATTCTACTTAAGCAAAATTTGATTAAACAAAGGAGATAT
>NZ_FR878157.1:47506-51244 GCF_000434315.1 Eubacterium sp. CAG:156
CCCTCTCACAATGGTAACTTCTAAACAGTTACTTCCTATTTATGACAAACCTATGATTTATTATCCAATGTCAGTTTTAATGAATGCAGGCATTCGTGATATTTTAATCATTTCTACACCACAGGATACTCCTCGTTTCCAGGAATTACTTGGCGACGGACATCAGTTTGGTGTTAACCTTTCTTATAAGGTTCAGCCTAGCCCGGACGGACTTGCTCAGGCATTTGTAATCGGTGAAGAATTTATTGGTGATGATTGTGTTGCCATGGTTCTTGGTGATAACATTTTTGCAGGTCACGGACTTAAGAAGCGTTTAAAAGCTGCTGTTGAAAATGCAGAAAGTGGAAAAGGTGCAACAGTATTTGGTTACTATGTTGACGATCCTGAAAGATTTGGTATCGTAGAATTTGACAAAGAAGGTAAGGCTATTTCTATAGAAGAAAAGCCTGCACAGCCAAAGAGTAACTACTGCGTTACAGGTCTTTATTTCTATGATAATAAGGTTGTTGAATATGCTAAAAACCTTAAGCCAAGTGCTAGAGGTGAATTAGAAATCACTGATTTGAACAGAATCTACTTAGAAAACAACGAATTAAATGTTGAACTTTTAGGACAAGGATTCACTTGGTTAGATACAGGAACACATGAAAGTCTTGTTGAAGCAACTAACTTTGTTAAGACTGTTGAAACACATCAGCATAGAAAAATTGCATGTCTTGAAGAAATCGCTTACCTTAACGGATGGATTTCAAGAGAAGACGTTCTTAAAGTTTATGAAATATTAAAGAAAAATCAGTATGGCCAGTATTTAAAAGATGTACTTGATGAAAAATACATGGACGTACTTCACTAATTAAAACTTTGTTTTCTTTGAAAACTTAGTTTGATAAACAGGGTATTTCCCTAAGCAATAACATTCATGTTATTAGAAAAAGAAAATTTACACAATTAAGGAGAATTATTATGAACATTATCGTAACCGGCGGTGCCGGATTTATCGGAAGTAACTTTGTATTCCATATGTTAAACACATATCCGGACTACCGTATTATTTGTCTTGACTGCCTCACATACGCAGGAAATCTTTCAACACTTGCTCCAGTTATGGACAATCCAAATTTCCGTTTTGTAAAAGAAGACATCACAGATAGAGAAGCTGTATATAAATTATTTGAAGAAGAACATCCGGACATCGTTGTTAACTTTGCTGCAGAAAGCCATGTTGACCGTTCAATCGAAAACCCTGAAGTATTCTTAAACACAAATATTTTAGGAACTGCAGTTCTTATGGATGCTTGTAGAAAATACGGCATCAAGCGTTATCATCAGGTATCAACTGATGAAGTTTATGGTGATTTACCACTTGACAGACCTGACTTATTCTTCACTGAAGAAACACCAATTCACACAAGTAGCCCATACAGTTCATCAAAAGCTGCTGCTGACTTATTAGTATTAGCATATCACAGAACATATGGACTTCCTGTAACAATCAGCAGATGTTCAAATAACTACGGACCATATCATTTCCCAGAGAAATTGATTCCACTTATGATTGCTAATGCATTAAATGACAAACCACTTCCAGTATATGGCAAGGGCGAAAACGTTCGTGACTGGTTATATGTAGAAGATCACTGCCGTGCAATCGACTTAATTATCCACAAAGGTAGAGTTGGTGAAGTTTACAATGTTGGTGGTCACAATGAAATGACAAACATCGATATCGTTAAGATTATTTGTAAAGAATTAGGCAAACCAGAAAGCCTTATCACATATGTAGCTGATAGAAAGGGACACGATATGCGTTACGCTATCGACCCAACAAAGATTCACAACGAACTTGGATGGTTACCTGAAACAAAATTTGCTGATGGTATCAAGAAGACAATTCAGTGGTATCTTGACAACAAAGAATGGTGGGAAACTATCATTTCCGGAGAATATCAGAATTATTATGAAAAAATGTATGGCAACAGATAATATGTCTGCCTAAATGAAAATCCTGTTTTCTTCCCTGGAAACAGGATTTTTCATAATTCAATGGTATACACTAAAATATATGTAATTTTAAAATCACAAGATGCCCGGGGCAAAAGGTCTTTTACCCACTTATAAGCAAGCTTATGTGGTCTTAAACCTTTTACCACTGGCATTGTTACAATATCAAAAAGGAGTAAATATGAAAGTTCTCGTAACAGGAGTTAAAGGTCAATTAGGATTTGACGTAGTAAATGAATTAAAAGAGAAAAATATTGAAGCAGTTGGTGTTGATATCGAAGAAATGGATATCACAGACAAGGCTTCTGTAGACAAAGTCATCAAAGAAGTTAATCCTGACGCAGTAATTCACTGTGCTGCATGGACAGCCGTTGACGCTGCTGAAGATGAAGATAAGCAGGAAAAAGTTAAACTTGTAAACGTAAACGGAACACAGAATATCGCTGATGTTTGTAAGGAACTTGATATAAAAATGATGTACATTTCAACTGATTATGTGTTTAACGGAGAAGGAACAGAACCTTGGCAGCCTGATTGCAAAGACTATGCACCTCAAAACGTTTACGGTCAGACAAAACTCGATGGCGAATTAGCTGTCGCAAATACATTAGACAAATATTTTATCGTAAGAATCGCATGGGTATTTGGTAAAAACGGAAATAACTTTATCAAGACAATGCTTAAAGTTGGCAAGAATCATGACCAGTTAAAGGTTGTTTCAGACCAGATAGGAACTCCAACTTACACATTTGACCTTGCTAAATTATTAGTATCTATGATTGTTACTGACAAATATGGATACTATCATGCAACAAACGAAGGTGGCTACATCAGTTGGTGGGATTTCACAAAAGAAATCTTCAAACAGGCTACTGAAATGGGTTATGACAGATACAGTGAAAAAAACATTACTGTTACACCTGTCACAACTGCTGAATACGGCGTTTCAAAAGCAAAACGTCCATTTAACAGCCGTCTCGACAAGAGCAAATTAGTTGAAAATGGATTCACTCCACTTCCAACATGGCAGGATGCTGTTAGAAGATATTTAAAAGAACTTGATATTGAAAGTTTGTAAAAATCAAAATATTTTATAAATAAGGAGTAAACAAAAATGGGACAGATTAAAGTTGAAAAAAATGCAGGTGGAATCAAAGGATTATGCGTTATCGAACCAACAGTACACGGTGATGCAAGAGGCTATTTTATGGAAACATACAACCAGAAAGATATGCAGGAAGCAGGACTTGACATGGTATTTGTACAGGATAATCAGTCAAGCTCTACTAAGGGTGTTCTCCGTGGTCTTCATTTCCAGAAAGAATTTCCACAGGGCAAATTAGTTAGAGTTGTAAAGGGTAGCGTATTTGATGTAGCTGTTGACTTAAGAAGCGATTCAGAAACATACGGTAAATGGTTTGGTGTTGAACTTACTGAGGAAAACAAGAAACAGTTCTACATTCCAGAAGGATTTGCTCATGGTTTCTTAGTACTTTCAGACCTTGCTGAATTCTGCTACAAATGTACAGACTTCTATCATCCTGGTGATGAAGGTGGACTTGCTTGGAATGATCCTGAAATTGGAATCAAATGGCCACAGCTTGTTGGCGAATATAAAGGAACTGCAAGCGGCGAAGGCTATAAGTTAGAAGACGGAACAGCACTCAACCTTAGCGATAAAGATCAGTTATGGGTAGGCTTAAAGGATACATTTAAGTTTTAATTAGATATGCACTC
>NZ_FR878157.1:51319-120971 GCF_000434315.1 Eubacterium sp. CAG:156
CTGCTTTGGTTTTTTAATTATTATTAATCCATTAAATTCTTATTTTTTTACCTTCTTTATTTTACTTGAGTCATTTCCATATTTTTCATATGAGTTTTTAGGTAATTTATTCCAAAATTTTAATATGTTAAATCCACATACTTGCAATCTTTTCCCCAAATTTGTGCAACTAATTAATTCTCTTTTGTATTCTTTTAAACTATTACTTTTTGTAATTTCTATAACATTTTTTACATTGCATGCACCAACAAGCTCATCCTCTAAATTGTTAACCTGTGGTATGCAAATAACATCTTTAATTGCACTCTGTTTTTTTAAGAACTTAACATTGTAATCTAAAATATCTATATTCGTTTCAACATCTGTATCATATACTAGTACTACGGTAGTTCCACTTTTTAAAGGTCTTATTCTTGCAATAGAAAATTTGTTTTGTATTACATTAAATTTTTCCACTTTTCCACTTTCAATACAACCTATCTCCTGTTTCAACGCATTTACTATTTTTTTATCATCTTCACCCTCTACATAATATTGGTATATTCCATTTTTTCTCATCCCGCACCACCCTAACTATAAATCAGCAATTTCATATATTCTATTTAATTCCGGAGCAGTACAAAACAAATCATTTTCAACAGCATTTTTCAGCGAATCTGTATTCCTTTTTAAATACTTAGACGCACTAATACATTTTATTGTTGTTTCATCATCTGACATATCCTTTTTCAAAAATGAATAGGCATGTTTTGGTAACTGCATATCTAAAATATCAGAATTGTGGGTTGTGAAAAACAACTGTTTTCTTCCTTTAAGCTTATCTATTATAATCGATAAACATGCCTTCTCAATGTCACTATTAACAAATGAAAATAACTCATCACAATAATATAAATCATGCATATTACATATAAGTGATGTTATTATATAAGATATTTCAAGTCCAGCTTTAGTCCCACTTGACATTACATTACTATTTTCAATTCTTCCATCTTTGATTATTACAGAACAATTCTCCCAAATAATTGCATATGTGTTTTCAACTTCATTTACCTTTACTACTTCTTTTACTGATGGATCTAACGTTTTTAATATTTGTTCTAAAATAAATATATATTTATCATTTTCTTCAATAGTTTTATATTTTTTTTCCTCTATTACATCTATTGGATACGAAAAACTCCAACCATTTGTATTTATCTTATCATATGTTGTACAACTACAATTTTTCTCATTAAGTTTATTTGCGCACATTTCATAATTATCTTTAATTAAAATAGGAGTATAATATATTTTAATGTCCACTTCATCCTCACTATAATCATCTTTTCCTTTTGGCAATACCTTCATTTCAAATCTATAAAGAATATTGGTATCTGTAACAAAATCAATTGAAATTTTTGCTTCTTTTTTTTCATCAGAAATTCTATCTGTAAATCTTCTAAATCCACCATCATTTAAATAATTTGTAAACAACATAAGCAATCGTCCTAATGATGTTTTCCCAGTGGCATTTCCACCCATAATTATATTTACTTTCTTATATCTAAAATTAGGTCTTTCCTCTAAAAATTCCTCTTCTATTGTTGAATCTACTATTTTCTTTGGATAAGACATATTCATATGAAAATTTTTAAAAGCATAAAAATTATCAACTTTAATATCCATAATAATCATAGCTCGTTCTCCTTTGTTTATTTGTTCGTGTTTTATGAAGTAATACTCTTCCATTTATTATACCTCTTTTTGTTTTATTTTCAAGCATGTATAATTTTATACTTTGTGTACTAAAAAACAAATAAGTTTTAGATGTATATTTTAAATGTTTTTATATTAATCCATATATAACGTCGAACTTTGACAAACCAACACTCAATTGAATTTATAGTATACTTTTTAGTCTTCTAATAAATGACATCATTTTACTAAGATAATTTGCAGTAACTTAATATTCTTCCTTACCTCAACTACTTCTTAAAAACTTCCCGAAGCTCACCCGCGACTTTTTTTCTTCGTGTAAATGGCATTTTGCCGATTCTATAAATGTACAAGAATGGGATTGCCCATTTATGCTTGTAAAAAAATGGGAAAAATTCCTCGATTGTATCCATTGAAGGGAAAAGTCTGCGGAATATGTATTTTGCTTTATCGGATGCTTTCTTCTTCTCACCCTTAGTATACCCCATCTTGTGGGCCACACTATTTTCCAAATTTCCGTATGTTCCGGCGTCAAGAATATATGACAACATATCATGTTCTTTATCATCAAATGAATTCCACCACTTGTCTTGCTCTTTAGCATCAAATGAGCCACATAACTTGTCCTGTTTTTTAGCGTCAAATGACTCTCGCAACATATCCTGCTCTTTAGCATCAAATGAATCCTGCAACTCATCTGCTGCCGCATTGCCTTCTTTAGCATTCTCCCCAAACATTTTAAAGGCAAGACTTCTAAATGTCTGCTCAAAATCATAAGCATCAAGTTTCTTTAGCTGCTCCTCAATATAATCAAAATCAAGCTTATCCTGTAAATTATTAAGATACAAATAAACATCCAAAACAGTTCTTAAGCCCATGCCACTATTAAGAAAATGCTTATATGTGTGCACTATAAAATAAACATAAAAATCATTATCAGAAAAATAAAACTGATTTTTGCCATTTGCATCATTTATCAAAATTGACTTAACATCTTTATAATATTCATACCACTTAGGTCTTTCCTTTGAGCTGACCAACTGTCTGTGCATTTCAAAATTATAAGCAGGCGGTTTCAAATACTCGTCATGATATCCTTTGTTATAGTCGTCAGATTTATATCCTCTTGCTGTCATAAAATCATAGACTTCTTTAGAATATTTATTATCAAATAAAATATCATTGTCAGCCATTTCTCTAAGTTCCGGAGCAGGATAATACTTTCTTATAACCATTCCTTTAAGAAGCATGTACCAAATATTATTTTCCTCAAAAAAATCCTGAATTGCCTCACGCTCTACATCCATGAGAACGCTTTTGTAAATAAGCTGATTCTTCTCCTTTAACCAACGTTTCCAAATATCACTATCAGACTCAAATCCCATCTTCTCCATAGCTTGTTCCATGAGCGAAACAAGATTATGTTTCTTTGCAATATAATAAAATCTTCCTATATTGTTAGCCTCCGAATTATTTTCCCCTACATTATTCGTTGCCTGAGAATTTTCTTTATATGCCTTATTAGCCATCGAAGCTTCTTCCCCAGTATTCTCATTTTTCGCCTGAGAATTTTCTTCATTCGGCATATTCATAAATTTCTCATTAAAAAAATCCTTATCAATTGTCTTATTATTAACAAAATTTCTAATAAGTTCTATTGCCGTATAATAAGTTCTTAAATTTATATTTACCATAACAATTTATCTCTTTCACAAATCTTTAAATCTTTGTTACAAGTATAACATATATTTTAAACTATATTTAACATATCTTCCAAATCTTGTATTATGAAATATATCATCTAGTGTATTGATTTCCAAATCATCAGTAATTCTTATAAATATTCCATTAATGACTTTAATTTTTCTGAAAACAGTTCTTTTTCCTGCTCTGTAATAACATAATTTTATGTGCCTATCTGATTGTGCATAATAAATAAAAAAAAGAGAAACCTTTTTCCATCTAAGGTTTCTCCAAAATACTAAGATAGCTTTCTTACGACCTCATCCACATCGCATTCCGCCGGACTATCACCAATTGCTTCACATATTTCTTTTACATATGAAATATCTTCCTCTAACAATTCTGCTATATTCTCCTGTGACATTCCTTTGTTTAACTTCTTGCAAATCAATGCGACCTTTGTTTTAATTGCCCCAACTGCCTGCCCCTCTTCAAAATAGTCTTCTTTTATATGATCCATAGTCTTTGTTTCATCATATTCCATTCTAAGCATATCTGCCACCTCCGACTTATGCTCCAACAGAAAATCCTTTAAAACATCATGGGAAACACAATATTCTATCGCTTTCTCTATTGCCGTTTCCAAATCATATGTCTTCTGCTGGAACTCTCTAATCTTTGAGACCATTGTAGCATATTCGCGCAGAATTTTGCACTTATTCATCAAATCTTTATTGTTGCCTTCATTAACATTGTAAACTGTTGCTGTCCACTCATATTCTCCTTCTCTGCATGGCATTATAAACGCATCCGAAACACTTTGTCTTTATGTTTTATGTTAGCTTCCGCCATAAACCCTCCATATAAATCGCTCTAGCTAAAGTATCATAATATTTGTAAAACGTTTCATATACCTAATATATCATATTATGTGAAATTATGCAAATATATTTTATGTGATGTTTTCCACTGAATATGAACTATATGTTCTTACTCTTGTATTAGCTATCATAAATATAAAAAAGTAGCGCTCTCAGCTGATAAATGTAGCGCTACTCTGTATATTTCTCTTATTGTAAAAATTGGATTCTATGTAAGCAAATAATGTGCCTTTCTATATTCATTTCTTGCATTTAAAAGATTATCATTCATCATCTTTCCAGTTACAAATTCGTTTTCATCTTCATCACTATTAGGGCATAAATAATATGTCTCCACATAATTAACTTCTTCACCTTTAATGATTATCTTAGCTAGTTGTGTCCTTTCCTCAATCTCATGAACCTTGTCACATATAGGACACTCCATATGAATTCTTCTAATAAGCTTGCTTCCATTCATCGCAACTTCTCCTTTCACAAATGTCGTCATTGTTTACATAGGAAAACAAAATTATATTATACTTCACATAATGAATCATCAGACACAACATCCTTTTTAGTCTCTCATCCTCTAACTTTTGTTAATTTGTATTACTTTATTTCTACAATTATTTTTTGTTTTCTTCATTTACCCTTTCTCTTTCAATTTCGTTTAATGCAATTAAAACCGGCTGATATTTCTTTCTATCCTCATTTACAACTGTATAATATAAAATTCCCAAAATAATTGCCACTATTGCTATACTTGATACTATGGTTTTAATTATTTCTTGTCCAGAAATATTGTCAATTACTAGTGATACCGCTGAAATAAATAAAGCTAATGTTGCCATCCAAAATCCTGGAAAGTTTAAGTCCATTTCTTTTTCTAAAACTGATTTATAAGCAAGATATTTGTTCCTATCATCCCCAATTGATTTTTTCAGACTTATTATATACTGTTTCATTCTTTCCTCAAGGTCATTCTCAGCGAACTTTGTATTTACACCATCTATAATACTATCTAATTCTTTTTTACTAGTGTTTTCATTCATTTTCATAACTATACCCTCTTTATCTTTTTTTTTAGTGTCATAACAATTTTTATTTGAACAATATTTTTGTTTCTCACTATTTTTCAATTTTCTATTATCATTATCTATGTAATCTGATACGCTTTTTTCATATTTCATATAAAACTTTTTTTCTTTATAAACGCTTAAAACTGGATATGCTATAGACATCATATATAAACTCTCAGCAATAGCAATAATAACTCCATTTTGATTATATATTACATAAAAATATATAACTATAAATATTATCATTATTCCTGCGCATACAATTGCGATCTTAAAATAATCAATATTTTTATACCAAGTTCTACAAATTTGAGAATCCATTTTTTTAATCAATAACGGAATAAGCATAATTAAACTTGGTAAAACAAACACCATTCCATCTGAAATAATTTCATATATAGTCATTTTAGGATTTTGCCAATAATATAATAGTACTCCTCCTACTCCAACTGCTAATAAAAATATTATTGATGACATAAAATCAAAAGCACTGTTTGTCTCATATTTACTTCTATCCCAGTCAAATTTAAGCAATAATCCTATATAGTCAATTAATCTTTTTTTGTACTCTTCAAACTTTTCTATATCTTCCTGTTCATTTGCGCAATAATCTTCAATTTCGTATATAACCTTCCATATATGCTCGTCCTGCACTATATCAAGATCTTCATCTTTTTTATTTTTACAATTAACAGAACCATAATAATTAAGATTTATTTTCAATTGCGTTAGATATTCGTTAATATTATCTACATTCGATTTTTTAATGTCTAACGCTATGTCCTTTAGTTCCTTTCTCCAGTCTCCTCTTTTGCTTGTTATCATATTCAATTTATTTACCTGATTTTGTTCTATTCCTTTTACTAACGCTGCTACGACAGCTGATGACAGAACAATATTAAATAAACTATCCATTAAACCACCCCTTTTGTAATATAAATTTGTTTAATTAATATTTTTGGAAAATAAAGATTACGATTGCAATATCCTTTGCAATCTTGCTTGAATTTCTTTAGATAATTCAATTATAAATTAAAAAGAAAAATAAGCTTTTCATATCCCCATTTTCATCTTTCAATTTATTATACAACATATTGTTTTATTTTTCAAGTTTAATTTTTATATTCAGGCTAACTACTAAAGTCCAACATCGTATAGTAAAAATAAGTATAACTATTATCTTTATGCTCTTGATACTATAACATTCCAATTGATATAAGTATAAACGTTTTTGCACTGTTAAATTTAACGATAGTTTCTATTTCTGCAAATAAAAAACACCTACGCCGAACGTAAGTGCTTTTCAACCGAAATCAATTCGGTTATCTCTGTACCAGTATATTAACATATAGCTCTAAATATTACAATCCCTATCAATCTTCCCATTGTTCACAAAAATAAGCCATTAAAAAAAGTCCAATCAACGCCTCCTCCACTAAAGAGTTAAGCATCGACCGGACTATAAAATCAAAACGAAAATCTATCCGTTCCTATATCTAAACTTATAAATTATATAATACGCAAGCCCTCCGACAGTTCCACCTAAAGTATTATAAACCAAATCCGATATCTGGAAGGTTCCAAGGTGAAACAGTAGCTGTGAAAATTCAATGACAAATGAAAAAATACCAACTGTTACGGTAGATTTCCATAAAACTTTTACAATTCTTACATCTTCTCCAATAATCTCATTCTTAAAAGCCCAAAGCAGAAGTACTACAAAAGGTATAAAAAGCACAAGATTTTCTATAGGTTCAGTAGATAATGATCCATCTGATTTATGTAATCCCCAGTCTCCTAATACATCACTTAACGGATCAAACCAAATATTTCTATTTAAAAAAGTTCTAAAAAGAATCATTGCAGAATAAAACATCAAAAGAAAAACTCTTCGAAAAGTAGAACTTTTCTTAAAATTTCTAACCCATGTTCCGAATATATTTTTAATTAGATTTCCTTTTTTCCATCCATGTTCCTTCACATAAAGAAAAACGAACATAGACACAAATGCCAAAAGCACTGCTGCTAAAAACGATTGATAAAGTGCTGTAAGTACACTTTTTATAATATTTGCAATAATATCAATTTCTTTACTCATAATAAACTTTCCTATATACTTTTTGTCTAATTTATATTCTTATGTAATACCTTATAAAATATCCATGGCAACAACTACTATAATCTTAAAATTCAAACAATTTTATATAAATTTTATTTTTAATATATTCAGACATTACCATCATTACGATTATTTCTCTAATAAACTTTTCTTTATTAACATAAGCATTTCATCTTTAGTTATAAACAAGTAAATCACAGTTAACAGGCAAAAAAAGACTCCACCTGCAGCCACCTGTACAACAAGTGTCTTTATATAACATCCCATAATACTACCAATTTCTCTTACTATAGCCATCATACCTATTCCGATTCCCATAATAGGAACATATTTTACTATATATCTAATTATAGGTAATTCTCTTCGAACTGCTATTACCTGAATTATCATTACACTAAATTCTGCTACAACTGTACCAATTGCAGCTCCATTTGATTGATAATGTGGTATCAACATATAATTTATAAGGAAATTCAAAACAGCTCCAACAATTGTCGATATTACATATATATTGTCATATCTATTTGGAATCAAATACTGTGTTCTAACAACATTTGCCCAAGCAATAAAGAAAACACTAATTGACAGTAATGTTATAATCTGAGCACAATCTACAAATTCATTTCCCAGATAGACAGGTGCCAACACCGGTGCAATTCCCATTAATCCAAATGCTATCGCTGAACATAATATAGTAACAAGCTTAATTGAAGTTCTAATATATAAAACCGTCTTGCCTTTCTCACCTTTTGCTATTATATTCGACATTCTTGGAAGCATTACTGTTCCTAAGGCGGTAATAATTCCCATAGGAACATTAATAATTTTCTCTGCATTTTGATATAAGCCAACCTGTGTGTATGTAGACATATCTCCGAGCATAATTTTATCCATAACCTTATATATACTATATGCCAATACTGGAATAAACAAAACTAGTACTGGTTTTATATTTTTTAGGACTTCATTAATAGATACTCTAACAAATTTAACCTCTTTCTTTACATATATCCACAGATATACCTGACTAAAAAAAGTTCCAGCAGACATAATTAATGTATATTTCCATAAATCTGCTGGTGTATGCACAAAAATGAACATACAAATTATTGTACCAATTTTAATCAAAAGATTTCGCCCAATTGTAAGTTTGAATTTTTCTAATCCAAAAAACAACCAGGTAATATCAAACATTCCTGATATAACATACAATAACTGTATTAAAAAAATTAGTTCATTATTTTTAGCAAAGAAAATAGCATATATAATATATGCTAAAATTGCTATGATAAAAGTTGATACCTGTAATATATATATACTGCT
Source organism: Eubacterium sp. CAG:156 (assembly GCF_000434315.1). Lineage (NCBI taxonomy): Bacteria > Bacillati > Bacillota > Clostridia > Eubacteriales > Eubacteriaceae > Eubacterium > Eubacterium sp. CAG:156. Next base: position 60,085 of record NZ_FR878157.1, read on the forward strand.
AAACACTCTATTTAAAGACTCTTTATTATCCCTAACCGCAGCTACACTACGATTTCCATAATTAGAAATCCCAAGCATTGCCAGCATAAGGAAATAGTACGCAACTGAGTTTGTATATGAATAAATTCCTACTGCCGTTGCACCTAATGTTCTTGAAATATACGGTGCTGTAATTAATGGTAAAAAAATCAATAATACTTGGTATACAATATTATATATAAAATTCTTTTTAATAGATTCCATTCTCTGCCTTTCCTCGATTTATGTATAAATACAAAACTATATCTGATTTCTAATTTTTATTCATCAACTAATATTATTTAAAGATTCTTGAATAACTGTTTCTAAATTGCTTCCTATAAAGGCTATACATAAAATTAAAATCAAAAAATTTTGTGAATAAACTTCTGTTATGCAACATGTAAGATATCCACATATACATGAATTAATAATTATATATGATTTCAATTTTGAATATTTCTTGCATTTTTTTAATACTACTCTAAAGACATTAATATAACACAATAGCCCTATAATTCCCGACTGAATTAAAATTTGTAGGAAAAAGCAATGTGCATTTCTATCTTGTATAACAGTTGCCAACGTTCCTGCTCCATAACCTATAATCGGTTCTTTTCCTATCAATGCTAGAGCTTTATCCCATATGATTGTCCTACTTGATAATGTTAATGTTTTTCCAAGTATATTCTCTATTATAAAAGAAAAAATATATTGAATTCTAAATATAACTATAGATATTCCAACTACCACTACTATAGCCATTGCAATTCTAGGAATTTTATATTTTCCGGTAGTTTTTGTTATAATAAAAATTACCAACATCACACAACTTCCAACAATCGCAGTTGCTGAAGACATAAAATAGATATTTCCCAATAGTACAATTCCATACAAAATAACAAATTTTATGTTTTTTATTTCATATTGAAAAAGAGCTGTCATCAACGCTATCAAAAACATAGGTGTTAGCTGATTTCCCAACCCCAAAAACATATAATCTGCTTCTGTTCCGTAGATTGACATTGTTTGCCAAAGACCATTTGGAACTATAATCGCTACAACAAAATTAATCAAAAACAATGAAAATAACATCAAAGTTAACGCATCAAAAAACGCCTTGATATCCGTGTGCTTAGCTTCCTCCACCATAAATATTAATGTACAAATAACAATACTCTCTTTTGCATACTCCACTATACTCTCTTCATTTATAAATACAGATATTCCCCAAACAACAAAATACATTCCTATTGCCATATCTAATACAGAAATATAGTGTCTTATCACTTTTTTACCAAAGTAATAGATAAAAACAAACATCTTTAAAACCAATAAGAATATAGCAAATTTGCTGTTAATAATAGTATACACAACCTGAGATACTAAAATTGGGAATAAGCTCATCATATATATTAAACTATTCTTGTTAATTTTCATCTTTTATCATTCCTTTTTGAAAAACAATTTCCTGTTCAATAAAATTAATTGACTCTTCCACATACGGTTGTAACTTTTTATCATCATATTCTGGTACTTTTAATAAATCCTTTTCCAATGCTTCTTGTGTTTTAATATATCTTTCCGAAAGTCCCATCTGTTTTAATAAAAATGAAGCTCTGTCATCGTTCCCCCCATCTTTATTTAATCCAATATACCAAAAATTTTTCTTAAACACATACGAAAAAACACTACCATGAAACGAAGATGTCACAACCATTGTTGCATTTGAAACAAGTGACAAAAATGCACTTGGTCCACCCTTTGGTGATAATTTAATTCCTTTTCTTCTTAACCCTCTTCTTGCCCATTCTTTTCCATTCATAATATACACGGGCATATCATATTTTTCGCTCAATTTCTTCAATATATTTGCCTGTTCAGCTTTATAAGTCATCGCATACCAAAAGATATATGGACCTTCTATCATAGACTCATCCGTTATTTTAAGCCATTCCTTTTCACTTATCAATAGTGTCGGATCAACGCAAATATTAACTTTACGTCCTATTAGATTTTCAATCCATTTTTTTGCATTTTGCTCCCTAACTGATATTGCTGAAAAATCTTCGATATAACTTTTATACACATCCTTATTGCTTGATTCATTTGGATTTGAAGCGCCCAAACTAACAGCGTATGCAATTTTTTTAATATTTTCAAACGGAAGCATATAATTTTCATCAAAATCCATCGCATTAATATTCCAAACTTGATCACTTCCAGCTATGATTGCTAAATATTCAGATTCATCAATTTTTAAATCTTCACTTTTTCTGTATTTCTTACTTAATTTGTAATATTTTTTAAATTCATCGTATCCTTTTTCTGTCCTAGCTATACTTTTATAATGTGAAAGATATAATATGTCCCTCAACAAGTCCTTAAATGTCTTTGGCTTGCATAGTATAGAGTACATTCTTTGCTGTACCTCATTCGAATAATCTATAATCTCAGTATCAATTTTATATCTTTCTCTAAAAAAATGCTGTAAAGCATATGCCTGTAGCATAGAACCACTATTGTTAGAAGCATGAAATGTCATTATTCCTATTTTTTTCTTCATATCTTTATATAATTCATTATCTATATATTTAATGAACTATTCTCCTTTTCAATTCTTATAATACTCAAATAATAATTTTTATTTTGAAATTCTATTCCTTATCATAAACATAAAAATAACAGAACCATATTTTTTTTCCTTTAGTAGCGAGACCATCATACGTTGTTTTGAATTAATATTTTCCATATTAATATTTTTTGTTATGACTGACTTATAAGGCTCCATCTGAATCATATTTTTTAAAATATTTTTTCTTTCGCCAAACTTCAACTTATTTTCTGTATGACATATATTTTGCCCACATACAATCCAAATGCTGTTAATTATCATACAATTAATTCTATTATTTATTTTTTGCTTTAAATCTATGTTAAAATCTTCACCTAATCTTTTATCTATCTCATATGTAAATATTTTCTCATTTTCCAAACTATTACTCTGAAATTTATGGGTTGCTGATGTATCTGTAGGTATATATTTATAAATCTCTTTGTTAAGAATAACTGCAGTTTTGCATTTTAAAGCAACATCTACATTAAAAAGCAAATCCTCTCCATGGAACAACTTTTCATTAAATCTAATCTTATTACTATCAAGCATCTCTTTTCTATATGCCTTTGCCCAAACAGCATTCATTTTAAATCCAATTGCGTTACTCTCACCAAGCACTTCCAACAGTAATTCATCTTTATTTATTTGTTTTCTATCCCATTCTTGTATTTTTTTTGTCCCAAAGGCAACAAAATCTATGGATGATTCAATACCATCTAACGCATTTATTGCATCACCCTGCACTAAATCATCTGCATCTACAAAAATTATCCATTCTCCTTTTGCGTTATAAATACCTGTATTTCTTGCATTACTCACGCCTGCATTTTTTTGATGTATAATTCTTATTCTTGTGTCATTTTTTGCTATTGAATCACATATAGATGCTGTTTCATCTGTGGAACCATCATCGACAATAATTATCTCATAAGTTCCATTCCAGTTTTCTATAATACTATCAATACTTTTTTTTATAAACTTTTCTCCATTATAAACAGGTATAACTACACTTACCATATCCAGTACTCCTTAACCAAAGATCTTGATTGCTACAAATACCAATCTATATTTTATGTTAAACGATTTATCAATAGCAAACTTCCAATCAACTTTCTTTATTCTGTCTGAAAGTTCCTTTTTGTAGCCTACATTTTCATCATCATTTCTTATCATTTTCCACAATGACAAACAATGTCTTATATATTGATGTTTATAACATCTATACACAGTTTCCTCTCCCCTAATCAGCGGTTTACTTAACAAATAGTCATATGCCTTTATAACTGAAAATCTTTTAGCACTAAATATATTTGCACTGGCACTTACACCTCTGTGTTCATAGTAATACAATGGTTCCAAAATAAATGCTGTGGTTATGTTATTTTCCAAGAAATCAATACAAAAACATAAGTCTTCACACATATGAATATCATCTTTAAATTTTATATCATTTTCAATAACAATGTTTCTTTTAAATGCTTTATTCCATACAAATCCTCTGAAAGAATTCAATCCCGATATTAGTATAGCACTTTCACTCACATCATCACAAAATGGAGAAACCTCTTTTTCTACTTTGTTTACAATTCCATTATCTTTAAAATTGTACATTATCATTTCCGCTTTTGATGAACATTCAGAAATTTTTTCTAATAAATTTTTTTCTACATAATCATCCGCATCCACAAAGATAACGTATTCTCCTATAGCTCTTTCAATTCCTTCATTTCTAGCTGATGAAACTCCTTGATTTGTTCTTTCTATAAGCTTTAGTCTCTTATCTGATGTGCAATACTTCTTTAAAATATCTCCACTTGTGTCACTTGAGCCATCATTAATAAAAATCACCTCAAAATTTTTATATGTTTGACCAATTAAACTTTTTATACATCTTTCAAGAAATTGTTCTGCATTATATACAGGCACAATTATACTATATTTTACTGATTCCATTTCCTAACAATCCAATGCTTTCTTGTCTTATTTATGTAACATATCTATACATATGAATATTTTTAACCATTAAATTTTCTTATGTAATATATACGTTTCATTTTCTCTATGAACTTGTCTTTTAAAGATATCTTCATAAACTTCAAACAATGTTCTTCTATGTTTTCATTATTAATATTATCAAAAAACCTTTCTCGTTTATCATTCCACTCAACCGAATTTTCTACCATAATCCCATCAAGTTCAACCGCCTTTAAAGTATCAATGGGATATTTTTTCAACGTCTTTAAGCCGTCTAAAATTTCTTTTCCTTTATTACTTTGTATTATAATATTGGTATATCCTCTATCATCATCCTCTATGTTTGCTAATTCAGACGCATGCCAACCGTCATAAAGTGTAAGGTCTGATTTATGCTGTATATGCTTAAAATTACATTCATAACATGATGGACGTGAACACAAATCTGAAAAAAATGCTTTAAGAAAATAATTAGTTCTTGCAGAACCAAAATATACTTTTCCATTTCCAAACACAACTTTCATTGTTCCACTGTGATAACCGAATGTTTTGTTTCTAAACCTTACATCAACTATTTTGCTTTTATATTTCTTTTCTAGGTACTCCACATATTTTCCCAAAAAAAGTGGAGATGGATTTCCACGACATATAACATCAATCGTTAATAAATTTTTGTAATCTCTATTTAAATAGCTTTTCAATCCTTCTACTTGACATGGTACTCCTGAAAAGCATACTAATTTACCACTTGTTAAATCTTCCTTTATCTTTGGAAAAATGTCTCTTATTTCACTTCTAACATATTTTGAGCATGGTATTTTTGATATTCTATTATCATTTTGAGAATCCACTCTAATATGCTTTACTACCTTTTCTTCATCTACAATTACTCCGTATACAACTCCGTCTTTCTGTAATACATATTCCATAATTGAAGTAAAAACACTTCCTGATGTTCCCGTCAAGAGAACTTTATCTCTTACATCTCTTGCCAAAATACTTTCAGGAATTCCCTTTTCATTTTCTCTTTTCTTTGTCATAGGGCATACCTGCTCGCATAATTTGCAATCAATACACTCAATTACGTTTACATTAGGATAAATAAATCCCTCATTATCTTCTTTCATGTCAATACATTTTTTAGGACAAATACTTGAGCATGCGGTACATCCGCAACACTCCTTTTTATTTTTTATCTCAATCACGAATTTTCTCCGTTTCACTCTCTATTATTGTTAACACATTCCTATTTAATATCAGCAAACGCCTCATCTAAATACTTATCTGTATCCTGTTTTAGCTTTCTAATTTTATCTGTTACCAACTCATAGTCTATATTTTCATTTAACTGTTCTTCTAAAGTTTTATTAGAGTTATATCTTCTTTCTTGTAAGCCAAGATTATTGCACAGAGTATCTATTCTTGAATTTTTTGAATTCTTTGATCCCGCTGCATATCGATTAAATACTATAAACTTTTTATTATTTATAATTGAAAAGCACGAACCATGAAATGAATCTGTACATACATACGCTGCTCCTCTTAATAAATTTATAAATCGTTCCGGTCCAACATCGTAAAGTGCAATATCTCCAAATGTTTCATCTTCTGGAATGTACTGATCTAAATGTCGTAGTACCACAATCTTATACCCTAATTTATTGGCTGCGGCTTCTACTTTCTTTCGATATTCGACTGTATTCCCCAAAAAGTATGCAAAAATATATTCTTCTGATATTTCATTCTTAACCGGAATCAATTCTTTCCATTGTTCTTTATCAAAATTAAACACTGGGTCTAAAATCACAGGGACCTCTTTTCCTATTAGTTCTTTTACGATTTGACTTCCTCTGTTTTCGCGCATGCTAATATAATCTAAACGTTTTAAATAATTTGCTGTTCTCTTAGTTTGATACCATGGAATCTGGCTTACTCCAAAACTTGATGCATAAGATATTTTTCTAACTTCATCAGGTACAAACATCAAATTATAAAAGTTTGTAGGCAGTCCTGCCGGTGACCAAAGTTGATCACTTCCTGATATAACTGCACTATATTTCTTTGCTCCCTTGCATAACTCCTTATACCCTACATACTCTGTTGAAAGTTTAATGAATTTATTTTTTTTGAACTCATCAAATGCTTTCATACGAATTGCATTATTTTCCGCAAATTCCGGGTGTTTCATCATCCCTTTTTTCTTTAAAAAAGCCTCATATTTATCCTTTAAAAGCACAGTATTCAACAATCTTGGAATTGATTTTATTTTTTTTCTTAAAGTTAGATTCTTTTTGTATCTAATTAATTCATATTCCATTTCTCTTGATTCTAGCATTTTTATTGTTGCAAATGCTTGTAACATTCCACCATAATTTTCATGAAAATATTTAATGCAAACACCTATCATTCTTTTTTCTCCTATCAACTCTTCTTTGCAAGTAACTGTTCATATATCTCACTCATTTGTTTATGTGAAATATCCATTCTGAATTCTTCTGCCTTATCAATACATGCATTTTTCATTGATCTTCTTAAATTTACATCACTTAATAATTTTATTTTATCTGCAAACTCATCCGCATTTAAAGGAGAACACAAATACCCTGTTTTTCCATCAATAACATAATCCTTTATTCCTTGCACTCTGCTACCAATAACAGGAACTCCTGAAGCTAATGCCTCAATTCCCGCAAGTCCCAATCCTTCCCTCAAAGAAGGTAATACTGCAATATCTGCACATTTATTAAGTTCTGGAATATCTTTTCTAAATCCAAGAAATTTTACTCTTACATTTTTTTCTTCAGCATATTTTTTTAAGAAATCATATGTTCCAAAATTAGTCATTGCCTTTCCGCAAATAAGAAAAACATATCTTTCGTCTTCTAACTTAGATAATGCTTCAATAATAACTCTATGATTTTTTCTCTCTGATAACTCGCCCACTTCCAAAACAGCAATGTCTTTATCTGTTAATCCTATAGAATTTCTGTAACTGTATCTATCTATTTTACATTTATGATATCTATCTGTATCTACACCAACACCATTAATATGATAAACTTTCTTGCAGGCCATTTTCTTCATTTGTGCGAAATCTTCATTATTAATAGTAATAATACCATCTGTAATATGTGAGCATATCCTTTCTATACTTCCATATACAATCTTTTTCTTTAAAGAACATCCCTTTGGAAAAGTTAAGCCATGTGTAGTATAAGCCACAACACATCCTTTTCTTCTCTCATGCATAGTTGCAATTCTCACAATTGCCCCCGGTATAGGCGTATGTACATGAACAAAATCAAAGTGATACTTTTTTATTAGTCTTTTATATTCTTTAAATGCTTTAATGCTTTCTTTACTAATCGGAGATGTTGATGAAAAATCAATTTGATGGAACATAACTCCAATAGAAGCAAAAAGTTCTTCCGGTACAAATGTTGACACTGAATTTCCATTTGCCGCACAATGCACTTCATATCCCATTTTTTGAAGCAATTTCATGTCAGATATCAAAAACCCCTTTAAGAATCCCCCTGTAGCTGCTACTATTAGTGCTCGTTTCATATTTTTACCTTTATTCTCCCATCTGTTTTGCAATATCTGCATCAACTATTTCTTCACCGCTCTTATCTTTAAGCTGTTCTCTTGAAGCGTCGCTTAATCCGTCATTAATTGTTGCGCACATATCACAAGTACTGCATTTATCCAATTCCTCTTTAGTTACCTTTCCATCTCTGTAATCACGTACAATTTTGTTTTCATACATGCTATATGGATGTTTGCTAAATAAAGCTTTAAACTTGTGTTTAAGTACCCAGAATCCAGGTTTCCAGATGTACTTGTGCATTGCTGGAGACACTGAACCTATCATCCAACAGTCTCTGTCACAGCAGCGAACCTTTGCTCTAACATGCTCTGCTTCAGGGCTATTCCATAATTCATCCCAGCTCTGATTGTTTAAGTTACCCATTACTTCTTTGTCTTTTGTTCCGTTACATGGCATTACATCACCATATGGATCAATAAAGAATGTATCAAAACTCATATCACAAGGAAGTAATCTTTTCTGTCCATAAATATAATTAATAAGACCATGGTTAAAATATGCTCTCATCCATTTCTTAGGACTCTTTGATCTAAGTAATTCATTAATTAAATCTTCGAAATTCTTAGCTACCATTGGACGATCTTTAATTATATTTTTTGCTTCTACAAAATAGAAACTATTATGTAATGAAGCAGTTGCAAATTCCATTCCCATTTCATTAGAAATCTTATAAAGTGGTACTAAATCAGGTGCATTCTTGTCCTGAACTGTCATTCCGAAACCAACATCCTTCATTCCCATTTCACGTAATTTCTTAAGTGTTGTATAACCTTTGTTATATCCGTCATCTAATCCACGGATTTCATTGTTTGTCTGTTCAAGACCTTCAATTGAAATACGAATTCCGATATTAGGAAATTCCTTACATAAATCAACAATTCTATCTGTAAAGAATCCATTAGTTGAAATAACAATTCTATCGCTCTTCTTATATAATTCTCTAACAATGTCCTTCAAGTCTGTACGTATAAAAGGTTCTCCACCTGTTATATTTGTAAAGTACATCTTCGGTAATTTCTTAATTGTTTCAATTGAAATTTCTTCTTCCGGTTTTGATGGTGCCTTATATCTGTTACACATTGAACAACGTGCGTTACATCTATATGTTACGATAACTGTACCATTTAATTTTTTCTCTGCCATTACGTTCTCTCCCTTTTTCCCTTTTATTCGTATATCTTAATCAATTTATTACAATATTTCTCAATAGTATCAAAGCTAATATTTTTACAGTTTTCACTGTATTTATCTAGCTTTTCTTTGTTATTCCATAGTTCTTCAATTTTATTTTTCAAATCTTCTCCATTGCCACTTTCAAACAACTCTCCAGTACTACCTACAGATATGAGCTCAGGAATTCCTCCAATGTTGGCGCCAAGAACCGGTGTACCATACATCTGGCTTTCCATTACTGAAAACGGACAATTCTCATACCATTCTGATGGATATATAGAAAATCTTGCTTCTCTTATAAGTTTTTCAAGAGCTTCTCCCTTTTGAAAGCCTAAATTTTTAATATTGCTAATTCCATTAATCTCTTCTTCCAAAGGACCTGTTCCCGCAAATATAAACTGAATGTTCGGAAGTTTCTTACAAACATTTATAAGAGTTCCTATTCCCTTTTCCTCTGAAAATCTTCCGAAGTAAAGAACATAGTCTTTCTTCTCTACTTCTTTCCATTCAACTTTATCTATAAAATTATGTAAAGCAATTGTTTTCTTTGCAAACAATGGATTTGTGTCCAATTTTGTTTTCATAAATTCACTACAGCATATCATAGAATCAATATACTTATATGTTCCCTTTATTTTCCAAAACATAGCCTCCATTGTTCCAACTGCTGATTTTGCTGTACTACCATGAATACACTTACCTTTAAAGCAATTCATAAAATGTCCGCCTAAACACTTTTCACAATTTTCGTGTGTATTTGGATTGTTGCACATATGATTTGGGCAAACCAGATTATAATCGTGTGCTGTAAACACAATCTTGCATTTATGCCCTGTCCGTTTTGACCATTTCTTTATTTCTAATATAACACTCGGTGTTATCTGATATGTAAAGTTGTTTAAATGAACTACATCTGGCTGGAAGTCATCAAGAACAAGTCCGATTTTCTTTCTTGCCTCACTTGAATATATAGTTTTAATTGGATAAGTCAGTTTAGAAAGTTTTGAACCTCCATGAAAGTCCATGTCGGATGTATAGGCTTCTGCGTGATTTCCAACACATCTTCCTTCATGTTCCATTCCAAAGTACTGAACTTCATGTCCTTGACTTTCTAAATACTCACCTAATTTGAATATATATGTTTCTGAACCTCCATTTGGATACAAAAACTTATTTACCATTAAAATCTTCATATTTTATTCCTTATATTTTTTACTTTATTTTACTTTCTACAACTTCAAACACTTTTCTGACTATAATTGCAAATATAATCGCTCCTATTAAAGTTAATATTACTGTAATAAAATATTGAATCCATGCATTTCCAAATATATTAGTAATCTTCATTTTTTGTAATATTCTAAACACCATCATATGGCATAAATATATCTCCATACTTATTCCACTTAAGAATTTAGCTATCTTATTGTCCAATACTTTTACATTTGAAGTAATTGCATATAATAGCATCACTACTGAAACTAATAGACACATAAACACATTACCATTCAGCAGATAATATACAACAATAGTAATACTCATAACACTTAATATTTGCCATGCTTTTATTTTTGATATTTCATTTCTATATAAATAAACTAATCCTCCAGCTATAAAGAAACATGCACTATAAAGGATATTTGTTCTGTTTATCTCAAAATAATTTGAACCTATTAAATTATATATCACACTAATTCCGAAAGCTATCCAAGCTCTCTTTTTATTCTGTATTAAAACACAATAAAAAGGAAAACATATGTAAAAGACAAATATCAGTCCTAAAAACCAACCAACTCCAATAACAGAAATATTACCTGCGTTTGGCAAAAAACCAAACATTAATGTCAAATCTGCAAAGGCTTCATATAAAGATTCAATCGAAGGTGACATAATTAAATCTACAAAAACTAATAGTGCAAAAAATGGCAATATTTTTTTAAATCTTTTTACATAAAATTTTTCTAAAGAAATTTCATTTTTTAATATTTTCTCATAATATCCGCAACACATTCCAAAAGCCGAAATCACCATAAACAAAAATACAAAATTAGTAAATGATGGAATAATTTTATTATAAATATATCCACCTATTTCATAGTTATTATTTGCTCCCATATGCATCATAACGATACCAATTGCTGCAATAGCTCTTAAGCCATCTATCGCACCATAATGTTTCTTTTCCATATTCTTACCCTCTATACAACTCCATTGTTCTTTCCACCACATCATCCCAATTATATTTCTCACAAATGAAATCTGCAGCTTCTTCTTTATATTTCTTAACCATCTTAGGCTTATCACAAGCCTCCTGTAGTTTTTCCTGCAATTGCTCTACATTCGACTTTTCAAATACAAGTGCCTTATCTTCAACTACAGATGCGCATTCATCTATATCTGATACAAGACAACAATTTCCATAGCTCATTGCCTCAAGCAGACTAAGTGGCATTCCTTCCAAATCACTTGGCAAAGTGTATACATACGCATTACTATACAACTCATACAATTCCTCGCCCTGAACAAATCCTGTAAATATTATTCTGTCATCGTCCTTTGCCATTGCTTTTATTTCATTTGCAAATTCATCCGTATCTGAACTTCCACCGGCTATTACAAGTTTCTTATTCGTATTCACATTTTTAAATGCTTCCACAAGATATCGCAATCCTTTTTCCGGCACTAATCGGCCAAGATACAATATGTAATCGTCCTTTTCAAGTCCGAATTTATATTTAATTATATTTGCTTCTCTTATAACCGGTCTGTTTACTCCATTAGGAATAAATCTTGTTTCACGGCCATATTTTTCTCTAAAATAATCCTGTACGCCCTTACTTAACACTATTATTTCATCAGCATGTTTTACTGCACATTTTTCGCCCATCATTATGTATGTACTTGCAAGTTTTCCCCATTTTGCTCTTTGGTGGTCAAGTCCGTGAATTGTTGCCACGCATCTTTTCCCAAATAATTTAGGTAGCCATAACATGGCACAAGGACCCTCTGCATGAAAATGTACTACATCATATTTGCCAAATGCAGCGCATACTCCTCCCGTCACAGAAGCAGTCATAGCAGCTAGTCCTTTCTTATCTAATGTAGGAACTGTTTTTAATCTGATTCCCTTATATTCTTTTTTATTTTTTTCATCGAATTCTTTTCCACTTACATGATGCCCGGCACGGTTAAGACAAGTAACCTCATTGCCTCTTTCCACCATTCTGGTAGCTAATTCCTCAACTACTATTTCGACTCCGCCTTCTCTTGACGGTATTCTTTTATGACCAAGCATTGCTATTCGCAACTGTCCATTTTTCATATTATCTGTTTCTCATTTCTCTTATTTTTATTATCGGTATCCTACCTATTATTCCATATAGTGCCAGGCATCGCCCGGCACCACATTTCACTTATCTCATCATTTTTATCAGCTAAGTTTATTTAGCCAAATAATTTTCACATAGTTATTTTCGTCTGTACTTAAACCTTATCAAATCATTTTATACTGACCCTTTTCTGGCAATTACCACAAGAAAAGTCTTAAGTATAATCTTTATATCCAGTCCAAAGCTCCAGTTCATTATGTACTCATTATCAAGTTTTACTATTTCTTCAAAGTCCGTCATATCGCTTCGACCGCTTATCTGCCACATTCCTGTAAGTCCCGGTTTTGTTGCAAGACGGCTCTTGTGATGAGCTTCGTACTGTTCGTATTCATCCATTGTTGGCGGACGTGTTCCTACAAGACTCATGTCGCCTTTTAATATACTGTAAAAATTCGGAAATTCATCTATTGATGTAGCCCTAAGGAAATGACCAAGTCCTTTCTTTGTGCCATCTTTTCCGCTTCCTATAATTCTAGGGTCTGCGTCCATTTTAAACATAAGTCCGTCCATCTTGTTCTGTTCCATAAGTTCTTTTTTGCGTTCTTCTGCATCTGAATACATTGAACGGAATTTGTAGAACTTAAATGGTTTTCCATTTTTCCCTGCTCTTAACTGGCAGAAAAATATTGGTCCGTTAGGGTCTGCAATCTTAATCGCAGGCGCTACAAATATAAACAATATTCCTGTAACAAGGCACCCTACAAGTCCTGCGCATATATCAAGTGCTCTCTTTGCAAATGCTCCAACCGGTGACACCTGATTTATACTTGTCGTTACAACTGCTACCTCGTTAATTGTCTCAAATCCTGCATTTGGCAAAGCGTGTGTAAGAAATTCTACATTTATATGAACCTTAATTCCCATATTCAAAAATCCATATGCCATGCCTTCTACGACGAAACTGTTTACTCCGCTTACTCTGATAAATACGTCATTTATGACATTTGCCCTCGCATATTCGTATACGGAATTGGCATCGGCAACTACAGGTATTCCTTCTATTTCATCTATGTCTGATTCTTTAATGTCCATCACATCTGTCAATGCGATTCCCACTATCTCAAATCTCTTGTCCGGTCCGTTGCTTATCTTGTTGATAGTGTCTGCTGCCATGTCTGATGATACAACAAGCAGCATATTTTCCTTAGCATTATCATAATTCTTACGTACTGCATAAAATTTCTTAAATGCTATATGGCTTATGTACATTAGTATTGTGTCCATCACAAAGAATATTAATATTACTATTCTCGACACGTTATTCGCCTGGTGTATCAAAAACAAATATACAAATAGCACTGCCATTATTATTGCGTTATGATACACTACGTCCTTCATTTCTTTCAGATATCCTCGTCTAAGGATTCCTGAGTATCCGTTCCTGAAAAATGCCACGCAAAAGTGTATCAGTGTTAATGATATTGTTACATTTCTATATAGGGAAGTGTTGTACATATGCCCAGACCCTGAATATATCAGTGTAGCTAGAAAGAACGCTACATTAATGCATATAACATCTACTATTATGAAATCAAAATGCTTTGTCCACTTATTACTTGTTCCGTTGTACACTCTCTATCCTCCCCCTTTGTATTTTCTCTAGTTTGCTTTATATATTAGTTAGGCGAATGATTTTATTACTTATTTACTTAATGAATATTTACCCTATCATTATTTGATGTATAATCTTCTTGTTTATTATCCAATAAACAATCACTTTATTTACCGTTTGGTGAATAATATTCATATTTTTATTAAATTATCTATATAATTTTCATTCTTACAACTTGTTTTATTTTTCGTTCAATATGTAAATTTGTTGCTTATTTTTTTAGACACAATCTTTTATTATTATATCATCTACGACATTCTTTGTACATTGATTTTGTTAGTTTTATCAATATTTTCTGCTTTTCTTATGGAAAAGTTACAATAAAAATATTTTTATTATATATTTACTATATATGTATTTTAGTTCATTTTAAAAATTTCCCATAATATTTATGCTATTTTCTATCTTTTTTATACTATTTGCGTTGTTTTGTTTTTACCTTTTATCTGTTTGTTTATAATATACACCAATTTTTTTCAGTTTTTTTCGCATACTGACCTTTCTTGCATTCTTCTTTTGTCTATTTTGTTAACATTTGTAACGGATTTGTTAATTCTCTTTATATTACCTTGTTTTTATTTTTCATTAGGGTTAATATTTCTTATAAGTAAGGGGCAAAGTTTTAAGGTTTTATGATAGACTTTAGAACTTTTCTTATTTTTATATGGAAGGAGTCTTAGATTTGCGTGAAAAATTAGCGAAGTTAATGTACGGGAGGTATGGAGTAGATCAACTTGGCAGAGCAATGCTTATTTTCGCACTGGTTTTATGCGTGCTTTCGTTATTTGTCCCAAGACGTTTGTCCGGGATTATTTATTATATTTCACTTATTTTAATTATTTTGATGTATATAAGAATGTTTTCAAAAAATATTCAGAAGCGCTACCAGGAAAATAACAAATATTTAAGTTTAAAAGCTTCCTTCTTAAGAAAATTTCATAGAGAAAAAGAGATTTTCAGTCAAAGAAGATTTTATCATTTTTACAGATGTCCACGTTGCAGACAACGCATTCGTATTCCTCGTGGCAAAGGCCGCATCGAAATCCGTTGTCCAAAATGCTCACAGACATTTATCAAAAAAAGTTAATTTATCAGATGCATAAATAGTCTGCAACTGATTATATAATTTAACAACATGCGTAAGAATTTCCTTTTAAGAGGGCATTAAGTATTTACGACTGATTGTGTGATTTAACTTAGAGCCGATTTGATTTGTGGTTCTTTACTTATTTTGTCTGGAGGACTCCATGTTTGGATATGTAGTTGTAAACAAACCCGAACTCAAATTTAGGGAATTTGATGTCTATCGGGCGTATTATTGTGGCTTATGCCACTCACTTAGCAAGCGACACGGTCTGTCAGGGCAATTAACCCTGTCCTATGACATGACCTTTTTAGTTATCCTTCTTTCTTCACTTTATGAGCCGGAGCACAGCGTAACTTCAAAGCGTTGCATTGTGCACCCTCTAAAGCGTCAGAACATCATTTCCTCAGAATTTACGGATTATGTTGCTGACATGAACGTCATCCTTTCTTATTTCAAATGTCTGGATGACTGGCACGATGACAGAAGCGTTCTTAAACTTGCTTATTCAAAATTATTAAAAAAAGGTTCAATTGGGAAAAATTTAAATAATGTACATGCCACTTCTGATTCAACTGCCGATGGTTCAGTTGCAGCTATTCAGTCAAGCGCTGTTGACGATGGTTCAGTTGCAGCTACTCAGCCAAATTCTGACAGTAACAATCAGAATTCTTATTTTACTGACGATTCCGGGCATTTGCATATTTCTCCTGATTATTCCTATAAAAATAAAATCGAAGCTATTTCATCTTTGTTGGACGAACTCGGTACCCGCGAAAAAATGAATGAAACCAACGTTGATGTGGTAGCCGGTTTATTTGGCCGGATAATGCAAATCCTATTCGTGCCTTTTGACGATATTTACGCCAACGGTCTTGGTCGTATGGGCTTTTACCTTGGGAAATTTATATATATTATGGATGCATTTGACGATGTTGAGGACGATGTCAAAAAGGGACGTTACAATGTATTTTCGAAGTACTATACTGACCCGGATTTTGAAACTCATGTCAAAGATATGCTTACAATGATGATGGCTGAGTGTTCCGATGCTTTCGAAATGCTCCCTGCTGTTGACAACGCTGATATTCTTCGTAATATTTTGTATTCCGGAGTTTGGAATTCCTATGAACGGCGTGTTTCAAAAAATTTAGAAAACAAATAATTTTTTATTGTGATGTTTTAATTTTTCAGAATTAATTTTTATTAACAATATTCTATCGCATTATAACATAATCACAGCAAAAATTTAGAAAGAGAATAGATATATGAATCCTTATGATGTTTTAGGGGTTAGACCAGATGCCTCTGAAGATGAAATAAAAAAAGCATACAAGGCTCTAAGCCGCAAATACCACCCTGATGCAAACATTAACAACCCTAACAAGGAACAGGCTGAAGAGAAATTCAAGCAGGTTCAACAGGCATATAGTCAGATTATGGATGCACGCAAGCATGGTGCAAATGGCTATGGTGGTTCTTCTTATGGCAGTGGAACTTATGGCGGCTATGGCTCCGGCTATGGTAATTCAGGCAGTTATGGATCTGGAAATTCCGGTGGTTCCGGTAGCTATGGCTCTAATGGTTCCGGTGGCTATAATTCCGGTGGTTTCGGCGATTGGGACTTTGGTGGATTTGATTTTGGAGGTTTTGGCAATTTTGGTGGCTTTGGTACAGGCTACGGTGGCGCAGGTAATTATGGCAACTCTTCAAATATGTCAGAAGACGAGATGCATATGCGTGCCGCAGCCAATTACATCAACAATCAACATTATGCCGAAGCTCTGAATGTATTAAATACAATTTCCAACAAAACAGCTGCATGGTATTATTACAGTGCGATTGCAAATAAAGGCGTGGGCAACAATGTCCAGGCTCTTGAGCACGCCCGCATGGCATCTTCAATGGAGCCTAATAATGCTACTTACCGGCAACTTGTCCGTACATTCGAAAGTGGTGGCAGCTGGTACACTTCTCGTCAAAGCAGTTATGGTGGAATGCCTACAATTATTTGCAGTAACCCACTCTTAGCCTGCTGTCTTGCAAATCTTTGTTGCAATGCTTGTTGCGCAGGTTGTGGTGGTGGATACACTTACCGATAAAATAAATTACAATTTAATTTATTAATAAAAAGAACTCAAAGTTTGAAAATTATTAATAACTTTCAGGCTTTAAGTTCTTTTTTATTAATAGATATTTTATTATGCTTTATCAGGCATCAAAATCACTACTTTTAATCTCACATGAGCTTAATCATAATTTGGTTCTTTTGCCCCGACATCATTACAAAATAAGTCCACATATACAATTCGGCCAAATGCTATACATTCCAATTGTTATATGTGGACTTAACTTATTCATCGGTTATTGTTTAAAAAACAAATCTACATGACCTGCCATTCACTATGGCGTAACGATTTATTCTTCCACAAAATCACTTTCATCTTCTTCGTCGTCTTCAAATAAATCATCGAAATCATCTTCAAAATCATCATAATAATCTTCTGTAATTTTATTGTAAATTGCATAAGCTACTCCGGCAATTGCTGCCACTACTGCAAGCACTCCAAGTACGATCCCAACTATCTTAACTACGTCAGACTTCTTTTCTTCTTTGCCGATAATCTTGCCAATCTTAACTCCCTTGATTAATTCGTCCATATCCGTACTCCTTTCACTACAAGTTATATTTCATAAGAATAGTATATCATTTTAGTGCTGTTTTTACTACAGTTTTTTAAGTTTTGCAAATGAAGCCATCATAATTTTCTGACCTGCTTTGTCAAATGCTACCGTAACCTGATAATCTTTCGGACCATCCTCAATATTAAGCACTGTTCCTTCACCAAACTTAATATGTTTAACTCTGTCTCCAATTACATAATCAACCGGCTGTTTTGTAATTGTAAATGATTTACCAAATGCAGGTTTTGTGCTAGGTTCACCATACGAAGATTTCATAAATGGTTTATTTCTAAATGCATTCTGACTTGCTCTGCTTGCATTTCCAAATTCTTCTTTCTTTGGAATCTGTCCTGCTGCGACTCTGTCTGTTACATTTTTACTATTAATAAGCTGTGTTGGTATTTCCTTTATAAATCGTGAAATAATATTATATCTTGTTTCTCCATGAACCATACGTCTCTTTGCATAACTAATTACAAGATTTTCCTTTGCTCTTGTAATTGCAACATAACACAGACGTCTTTCTTCTTCAATTTCACTTTGGTCTTCGGCACAAATTGCTGAAATTCCCGGAAATAATCCTTCTTCCATTCCACATAAAAATACATTAGGAAATTCAAGCCCCTTTGCACTATGTATGGTCATAAGGACCACATAGTCACTATCCTCATCAAGACTATCTATGTCCGCTACCAAAGCAACGTCTTCAAGAAATCCTGCCAAATCCGGATTTTCTGTTGTCGATTCATATTCTACAACCTTACTTATCAATTCTTCTATGTTCTCGATTCTTGCCTTGCTTTCGTCTGTATTTTCCAAAACAAGTTCTGTCACATATCCTGTATCTTCAATAATCTTATCTACTAATTCTTTTATTGAATGCTCCTGACTGTACTCTCTTAATTCTTCAATAAAATCAGTAAATTTCTTAATCTTTGCTGAAGCTCTGCTAAGTTCAGGATTCATATATGCAAGTTCTAACGCATTATACAAATTAATGTTATGGTCAACTGCATATGCCTGCGCCTTTCCAATAGAAGTAGCTCCGATTCCTCTCTTTGGAACATTAATAATTCTTGCTACAGCAATATCATCCGTAGAATTATTTACTGTTTTCAAATAACACAAAATGTCTTTAATTTCTTTACGCTGATAGAAATTCTGTCCGCCGATAATCTTATAAGGAACATTTGCCAAAAGAAGTTTTTCTTCTAATGTTCTTGACTGAGCATTGGTTCTATACAGGCATGCAAAATCACTGTATTTATAGTCTCCTGCATTCACTTTTTTTCTAATTTCTTTCGCAACCATGTTAGCTTCATCATAAGCATCTTCCGCCTGATACAAATCAATCTGCGTTCCTTCTTCATTGTCACTCCACAATGTTTTGTCTTTTCTTCCCTGATTGTTTGCAATTACTCCATTTGCGGCAGCTAAAATATTCTTTGTAGAACGGTAATTCTGCTCTAACTTGATAACACGTGCATTTTCAAAATATTTTTCAAATGAGAGAATATTTGTAATATTCGCTCCTCTAAACTTATAAATTGATTGGTCATCATCGCCTACAACGCACAAATTTCTATATTTTGATGCAAGAAGGCGAATCAACTGAAACTGTGCTGTATTTGTATCCTGATACTCATCTACCATAATGTATTTAAATCTTTCCTGATAATAATCCAGTACATCTGGATATTTCTTAAATAATTCTACTGTTTTTACAATCAAATCATCAAAATCTAAAGCATTATTTTTCTTAAGCTGAACCTGATATTCAAGATAAATCTTAGCAACTGTATTTTCTCTCAAATCACCTTTTGTTATCTCTATTGCACGTTCAGGACTTATGAGTTCATCTTTATAGGAAGAAATCTTTCCTGCCACAGCTCTTTCTTTGTAAAATTTAGAATCTAAATTCATTCTCTTTACAATATCTTTTATCAGACTCTTCTGATCATCTGCATCGTAAATTGTAAATCTATTATCATATCCTAAAAATTCAATATGTCTCCTCAAAATTCGTACACATGTAGAATGGAATGTACTTACCCATATCTGATCAGCACCAAATCCAACTATGTTGTTAATTCTTTCACGCATTTCTGATGCGGCCTTATTTGTAAAAGTGATTGCCATAATATTCCATGGCGAAACACCCTTTTCTTCTATAAGATAAGCTGCTCTGTGTGTAAGCACTCTAGTCTTTCCACTTCCTGCACCGGCAAGAATAAGCAATGGACCTTCCGTGTGAAATACAGCCATCTGCTGCATATCATTTAATGTATCATATCTGCTCATAAATATACCTTTTCCTTATTTTTATAATCCACTTAGGCAAATTTTTATATACTTCTGCTATCATATCATATTTTCTAAAAAAATCGAACATATTTTCTGCTATTTGTAATAAATTTTATTTGTAGTTTTCATTACTATGTATTATAATATTTTTTGTACATAAGGAGGTATATATGGAAAGTGATAAAATAATTGAGTCTATATTAAACGACTTTAACTCATTTAACATAGACGATATACCAAACATTGATTTATATATGGACCAGGTAACAACCTATTTAAATAATAAATTTGAGGGAAGCAAACGTAACGATGACGACAAACTCTTAACAAAAACCATGATTAATAATTATGCTAAAAGTCGTTTATTACCACCTCCCGAAAAGAAGAAATATTCAAAAGACCATTTAATTCTTTTAATGATGATATTTTATCTTAAAAATATTATTTCAATTAATGATATTGATACAGCTTTGTCCCCATTAATTAAAGATTATTTTAATGATGGAAATAATAGTCTCGAAGAAATTTTTAAATTATTTATTCAATATATGAAAGATACTGATGATAATCAGTCAATTATTGATGCGTACGTAAAATCCAATGAGTATTTTTCAAATCTGGATAATGAAGATAATAAAGAATATTTGCAGACACTTACGCTAATTGCTACTTTGACTTACGAATGCCTTGCAAGAAAAATGATTATCGAAAAACTGATTGATTCTCTTCCAAAAGAAGAAAACTCAAAAGATAAATCTGATAAAAATAAGAGTGATAAGAATAAAACTGATAAATAGTAGAATTTAGTGTAACTGTATTTTAAAAGCCTTAAATTTTGTTTCTAATTCAAAATTTAAGGCTTTTAATTTGTATAAGGTAAGACCTTATTTATGAAACTGAATTTTCAAAAAGCGAAGTGTTAATTACTTTAATATTAAATACTATCTTCTAATCCAGACTGCTCAAAGCTAATCATCATATTTGGCTCTCTTTAATACCATATCATAACCATCATTACCATAATTAAGAGATCTGTTAACTCTGCTGATTGTAGCTGTTGATGCCCCTGTGTCTTCTGAAATCTCTAAATATGTCTTTCCTTCTCTAAGCATCTTAGCCACTTCAAATCTCTGTGATATTGATAATAATTCATTTATGGTACATACATCTTCAAAAAATGTATAACATTCTTCCTTTGTTTCCAATGATAATATAGCTGCAAATAAATGATCTACTTCCTTTGTTCTAACTGACTTACTCATAAATTGCCTCCTGTGCTATCTTTTTCTCTTTCACATTTTAACACTCTAAAGTCTGAAAGTCCAGTCATTTCTTATATTATTTAACTCTTACTTTTTTACTCTTGCTCCATTTTCCGTAAATTTTCTTTCCATCCTGTTTTATGTAAGCTCTGACCTTAAAATAATATTTTTTATTTGAGCTAAGTTTTTTAAAGTTATAAATATTCTTTTTTATCTGCTTTGTGTTATAGCCATAATATTTTTTATTTGTACTATATTTGATAACATAGCCTGTAACATTAGTCTGCTTTTTAATAATTATTTTTACGCTTCTCTTCTTTTTGCTCTTTGCACTAATTATTTTAGTTTTACTATTCTGAATCTGCTGTATAGAAATGTTATCAATATTATTTACATCAGAAACATTGTTAGTTATGTATGTGTTATTTATATTACTGTTATTTATATTACTGTTATTTGTTTCATTATTACCGGCATTTCCATTATTAGTTGTGCTGTTGTTCCCACTATTTCCATTATTAGTTGTGCTGTTGTTCCCACTATTTCCATTATTAGTTGTCGTTTCTGCATAACTTGGGTCAGGAATTACTGCCGTTGTTGAAAATGATAAATTCGTTATTTTTGCACTAAAACTTCCATTCTGAGCCATTGGATCCCCATCACTTCTTCCAAATCCAAATTTCAAATCAAGCTTTCCTGCATAATCACTTGGTATGCTCACTTTTTTCTCATAGTTATATGGCTGGTTTTTTACCAATGTAATGTATTCTCCACTAATTGACTCTTCATCGTCTCCTGCAATTTTTACAAATACTTTTTTGCTTTCAGTTGAAACTAATGTACATTTTAATACGTAATCATTTCCGGCATAGTATTTTAATCCTTCTATATTCGCCTGAGCACTCCACTGACTATCACCTTGTATTATTCCTGCATCTGTTACATTTATAGTAACCCCATCTGTTACCTTTGCTCCATTACCAATTACATTTCCATAAGTTCCACACCATGTTTGTCCAAAGAATGAAGTCCATGCACCTGTATATTCACCTATTGCATCCTGGTTAACTGTAATCGTTGGACCTGTATATTTTGTTGATTCCTCCTCAGGCTTCTGATAAACCCTTACCCAGTCAACTTCCATTGTTGCAGGAAAACCATTTTGATTAATATTATATCCTGGGAGTTGTCCACCTACAGCAAGATTTAATATAATAAATTGAGCTTTTCTAAATTCCTCCATTTCAGACTGTGTTGAAATGGTATATCTTTCATATACATATCCATCAACATAAAATGCGGCACTATTCTCATCCCACTCCATTCCATAAGTATGCCATTGGGTTCTGTCACCCACATCATATTTTTTTCCTTTTGTATCAGCCTGCGTATTTTTATATGACCAATGTAGATTTGCAAATACTGTATTATTATCATTTATTGCTTCCATGATATCCATTTCACCACATTTAGGCCATCCTACAGTGTCGTAATTAGCACCTAATGTCCAAAAAGCCGGCCAAATTCCTGAAAATCTTGGAAGTTTCATTCTAGCTTCAATTTTTCCATATTTAAATTCCTGTTTTCCTTTAGAATTAATTCTTCCTGAAGTATAACTTTTACCACCATAGTTTTCTTTTCTGGCAGTAATCTTTAATGTGCCATCACTAACCTGAATATTGTTTGTACGGTCAACATAATACTGAAGTTCATTATTTCCTCCACCATTACCGTTAACTTCTACATTCCAATTATTTCTATTAAGCTCTGTACCATCAAATTCATCACTCCACACCAACTGGTATTCTCCGTCGGCCTTTACATCTTTTGTACTTTCGTTTCCAACAATATACATTCCACTGAACGCAATTGTTGCAGCGCACAATGACGCCATACATTTTCTAAACCACTTTCTCATATTTCTTTTCTCCTAAATCATTTTCTCTTTTTATGATATATGTATATTTAAACAAATGAAAACGTTTTTTACAATATTTTTTGTTAATTTTCACCTATTTTCTTACAAATTTGTTTACTTATATAAATAAAGACCTAATATTTACAATTTTACTTTTGCAAACAATAGGTCATAATTTATTTACTAAAAACTTTTTTACAGTAATTTTTTTAATTCTTCAACACTAAAATTATAATTTGTGTTACAGAAATGACAATTCACTTCAATGTCCTTACCCTCATTAATCATATCTTTAATTTCAGCCTTGTTAATTCCCATTAATGCCTTTGTAACTCTCTCTTTACTGCAGTTGCAATAAAACTGTGTTGGCACCTTATCCGTTATTTCTACGCCTAAATCTCCTAATACAAATTCTAAGATATCTTCCGGTGTCATCCCTTTTTCAAGCATATCTGTTACTGAAGTTATCTTTGCTATTTTTTCTTCCAATGCAGATATTACTTCTTCTTCAGCAAATGGCATAAGCTGTACTATAAATCCTCCTGCCTGCTTTACTGTGTTATTTTTTTCCATCAGAACACCTAACGCTACTGCTGAAGGAACCTGTTCTGATGTAGCAAAATAATATGTTAAATCTTCTGCGACTTCACTTGTTCCAAGTGGCACCTGACTTGAGTATGGTTCTTTCAATCCCATGTCCTTAATTACAGTCAATGTTCCATATCCAATTGCAGCTCCGACATCTAATTTTCCTGCATAATTCGCAGGGATGATTACATTAGGATTGCCTACATATCCTTTTACATTTCCATGAGAATCTGCTGTTACCGTAACTCCATTTATCGGTCCATCACCTTTCATCATAAGTGTAAGGATGTCATTATCACCTTTCATCATAACACCCATCATCGCTCCTCCTGTAAGAAGTCTTCCAAGAGCTGCTGTTGCAACGGGACTCGTATTATGATGCTGTCTTGCTGTTTCTACTATATTTCTTGATGTAATTGCAAATGCTCTAATCTGATTATCAGCCGCCATTGCTCTTACAATATAATCTTCGCTCATTTAATTTCTCCTTTATTTTTATTTCTATATTTCATTTCCTCGATTGTTTTTCTATTTTTACTTATTTGCTCTGGCAATCACATAAACCCTTTCCTGATTATCATTTGCCAGATTTTTAGTAAATGCCTCATACGCCGTTATATATTCAAGTCCTGCTTCCTCTAAAGCCTGACGTATTTCTTCTAAATAATAAGCTTTTTCATAATGATTTTCCGTAAATTTGTCATATCTGCCATCTTCACCCTGAACAAATATTGACAAATTATATTCATTTATGCGCTCTTCTTCATAAAATGTATTTTCCCAAATAAAGCTACAGTCTTCTCTGTCTTCCGCTATTACTGACTCTCCAATCTGTTCAAACTTTCCAACCGTATTTAAGTCAAATATGAAAATTCCTCCCGGGTCTAAATAATTTCTTACGAGTTTAAATGTTTCTACAACATCTTCATATTCAGTAAGATAATTTAGCGAATCGCAAATGCTTACAACTGCAGCAACTGTTCCATATAATTCAAATCCCCTCATATCCTGAAGCAAATATAATATAGATGTATCATCGCCTCTTTTTTCCATCGCTATATTAAGCATTTCCTGAGAGTTGTCCACTCCAATCATATCATAGCCATTATTTGCAAGAATCTCTGTAATATTTCCTGTGCCACAACCAAGATCCAATACGATTCCATCTTTTATTCCATATTCATTTAACAAATCTATTAAATATTTGCCCCATTCTTCATATGGAATATTATCCATTAATTCATCATAAACTGCGGCAAATCCGGTATAAGCATCCATATTTTTCTCCTAAAACTATAACATTCTTTTGGCTAAAACCATAATAGTTTACCTTAAAGCTAATATAAAAATATACAATGTCACCACACGCATAGCAGGTGGTTTATAGTTCTAAAACAATCACACGCTGCGTGATTGTCTTACTCAGACTAAAGTCCATAATAAACTAAAGCGGCCAAGCTAACAGCCGGACCGCCCTATAATTATCTTCCACAACAGAATTTGTATTTCTTTCCACTTCCACATGGGCATGGATCGTTACGTCCAATCTTCTTTTCCTTAACGATTGTTCCTGACTTTTTCTGTTCTCTATATAATTCCTTCTGTCTTTCTGGTGTAAGAATGTCATTCCATTCTTCTAAGCCGTATAACCAATCTGCCTTAGCTTCAACCATGTTCTTGTATAACAATTCAGGATCATATTCAAGACTTACTTCTGTATCTTCTTCAAATGTATCAATTGGGTTAGATACCTTTAAGCTATCATTAATTCCATCTAAAAATCCTACCATTGTAAGTACTTCCATATTGTACTTATCAGCAAGTTCTTTAATAGTTCCTTTTACTACAACATCTTTGTTTCCAAGAATATCTTTGTAAACTTCTTTTTCCTGAACAAAATATGCATCCCAAAATGCGTCAAACTGCTGCTGAGTCTGATTCTGATTGTAAGCAATTTCTCTCCAAGTTTCTAATAAGTATTTTTTCTCTGCCATTACGCAAATTCCTCCATAACTTAACTTTCATTATAATTTAATATCTGTAATTACATTTTTAATTGATTTGCGTAAACAAACTACGCATACTTTAGATATTATACGAATAAATGTTAATAATTGCAATAAAACTTTTTATTAGATTTTTCTTATTAAATAATATTTTTGTTACTTTTATGCTTTTATTTTCTAATTTATTATTCTATAATACAAAAAGTATTTGTATATAAAGAAATAATATTACTTCTTAAAGGAGCATTCTTATGGATAAAATTAAAAAAATTTTGGTTTTTGCTACAATTGGAATTCTTACTGTTTTAATTATTGCCTGTCTTGTTTTTGCGATAATGGGAAACAATTCAGCATTTATGGCCTGTGCATGGAGCATCGTTGTTCTTCCATGTTTGATATACGCTATTTTACTGATAGCTAAGGTTTTAGGTAGGAAATAGTTACATTTAGATGGAGACTGGCAATTCTATTATTATGCGTAAGAATTTAGACTTGTTTTTTCGGATATTTTTATTCTCCAACTTGGGCATCATAGATAGGCAATGTGCCATCTGTACTCATAGACCTTCGGTCTATTTCGTCAGTGGCTTCGCCACATACAAAAAGAGAGAGAGATACTCTCTTGTGAGTAAACTCACATCGTGTATCTCTCTCTCTTTTTGTGCGATGGCTCATTGCCTATCTGTATATGATTTCATGTCTTCCCGGACCATTTGATACCATTGTGATTGGTACTTCTAATTCTTTTTCTATAAATTCAATGTATTTACGGCAGTTTTCCGGAAGTTTGTCATATTCTGTAATTCCTCTGATTTCTTCTTTCCATCCAGGAAGTACTTTATAAACAGGTTTTGCTTTTGCAAGCTTTGCTGTTACAGGGAAGTCTCTTGTTACTTCTCCATCTATTTCGTATCCTACACATACCGGAATTTCATCTAAATATCCAAGTACATCTAATACTGTAAGTGCAACTTCTGTAGCACCCTGCATTCTACATCCGTATCTTGAAGCAACTGCATCAAACCATCCCATTCTTCTTGGACGACCTGTTGTAGCTCCAAATTCGCCACCGTCACCACCACGGCGTCTAAGTTCATCTGCTTCATCTCCAAATATTTCACTTACGAATTCACCTGCTCCTACTGCACTTGAATATGCCTTAACAACAGTAATAATATCTTTAATTTCATATGGTGGAATACCTGCTCCAATTGCACCGTATGCTGCAAGTGTTGAAGAAGATGTAACCATTGGGTAAATACCAAAATCAGGATCTTTTAATGAACCTAACTGTCCTTCTAAAAGAACTGTTTTACCTTCTTTTAATGCATTGCTGATAAATAATGATGTATCAGCAACATATGGTTCAACGATATCTCTGTACTCATGTAATGTCTTTAATAATTCTTCAGGGTCAATTAATGGCTTGTGATACATATGTTCAAGCATAACATTTTTCATTTCTGCTACTCTGTATACTTTTTCCTTTAAAATGTCATCATCAAACAATTCTGAAACCTGGAAACCAATCTTTGCATATTTATCTGAATAAAATGGAGCAATACCTGACTTTGTTGAGCCAAATGACTTTCCTCCAAGTCTTTCTTCTTCGTAAGCATCAAAATCAATATGATATGGCATAAGAATCTGTGCTCTGTCTGAAACAAGGATGTGTGGTTTTGGAACACCCTTTGAAACTATTTCATCTATTTCTTTCTGAAGGTATGGAATATTGAGTGCAACACCATTACCGATAATACATGTTGTATGCTGGTAAAATACACCTGATGGAAGTAAATGTAATGCAAATTTACCATAGTCATTTATAATTGTATGACCTGCATTGCTTCCTCCCTGAAATCTAACGATTATATCAGACTTTTCACCAAGCATGTCTGTAATTTTACCTTTACCTTCATCGCCCCAGTTGGCACCTACTATTGCTCTTACCATTTAGTATCCTCCTAAACTTTGTACCTGGTAAATAACTGTTTACCTGTATTAGTCAAACTCCTAAAATATGGTTTACATAACTAAAGCCCATGGTTTGACCACATACATTATACTATCTAACTGCAAAAAATGCTAGTAAATGTTTATAAACCTTATAAATTTCTTAATCTGCATCCGGTTCTTACATATTATCGGTAAGTATATGCTATAATACTTTTAAATGTCAGATAAGATTTTACAAATATCTAGCACATAACAGTTCATATATTAAAAAGAAATACAAAATATAAACATATATAAGGAGGATTTTTATGAATTACCGTATTGAGGGAGATACACTCCCAGTTGTAATTATGAACTTGGAAGCCGGTGAAAGCATTATTACCGAAGGTGGTGGAATGTCATGGATGTCACCAAACATGTTAATGGAAACAACTACTAATGGTGGAATTGGAAAAGTACTTGGAAGAGCATTTTCAGGAGATACCTTATTTCAAAATATTTACACAGCCCAAGGTGGTCCCGGTGAAATTGCTGTTGCTTCATGCTTTCCGGGTTCTATTAAAGCATTTGAAATAACTCCAGGCAATGCAATGATCTTACAAAAATCTGCATTCTTAGCTTCATCACGTGGAGTTGAACTTTCTATGCATTTTAGAAAAAAATTAGGTTCAGGTTTATTTGGTGGTGAAGGCTTCATCATGCAAAAGGTTGCAGGCAACGGAATTGTATTTGCAGAATTTGATGGTCATGTTGTTGAATATAATCTTGAAGCAGGTCAACAAATTGTTGTAGACACAGGACATCTTGCAGCTATGTCTGAAAGCTGTCAGATGGATATTAAGACTGTTCCGGGCGTAAAGAACATCTTATTTGGTGGCGAAGGAATTTTCAATACATATATTACAGGTCCTGGAAGAGTATGGCTTCAGACAATGCCTATTTCAAATATGGCATCTACACTTGCCCAGTACATCCCAACATCTTCAAAATAATTTTTGTTTAAATTAAAAATATAAACATAAAAGCACCTACCTTTTACAACTATAGTGTATTATGCAAATTCAAATCTAAAATTTGAAATTGTTTCACGTTTGTTGAAGGATAGGTGCTTTTTATTTATAATTCATTATCTCTAGATTGAATTTTACAAAATAATTTTAACTTTCATGATTTTATATGACTATGATTTCTCATTATTCAACTTCATGTCATCATATTAATTCTGTAAATCCATGTCATCATCCATTGAATCATTGAAAAATTCATTTCCTCTGATACGTTTTTTATCTCTCTGTTCATCTACATTATCAGAAAGCAAATCTCTTACCTTTACAGCCTCCTTTATAGGTCCAACAATAAAATTAGTTGCTGATTTATCAGCTGAATCACAGAACAATTTGCCAACTCCAAACATTCTTTCCCAAAGACTTGCCTTATATGTAATGTCTGTAATTCTGTAAAGCATGATTTCATCTTCTTTAATGTTTAAAAATCCGCTTTTAATAATAAGTCTCGTATCTGTAAGTGTATATTTTGTAAATGAAATTGGAAGTCCAAATATTGTTCTTTTCTTATCTGACCACAATTCCTTTTCTGCGCTTCTTCGTCCGTTTTCTTCTATTACTCTGCTCATAATAAAACCCTCATTTCTATCTTTGTTATTAATTACTCATTTTATTTTAATAAAATTTCTGTAATATGTAAACTAA
The DNA here is from genome assembly GCF_000434315.1 of Eubacterium sp. CAG:156. Lineage (NCBI taxonomy): Bacteria > Bacillati > Bacillota > Clostridia > Eubacteriales > Eubacteriaceae > Eubacterium > Eubacterium sp. CAG:156. Next base: position 89,990 of record NZ_FR878157.1, read on the forward strand.
TTATCTCCTGATAGTCTTTCTCATTTTTTTAATCAACTGGCAAAATCTTTATTCCATATCTTCTAATTTCAGTTTCATCATTCCTGACATTATACATCCGCCTGCTGCCCCACAATCTGTAATTAACTTTATTTGTTCATCTGACAGCTTAATTCCCCCAATTGCATAGACCGGAATGTTTACCGCTTGACACACTTCTTTTAAAAATTCTAATCCTCTTGGTGGAACACCTTTTTTGCAATCTGTTGCAAATATATGTCCTGCACTTATGTATGTCGCACCTAGATTTTGTGCTTCAATTGCTTCCTCTACCGAATGAACCGAAGTCCCTATTATTTTAAATCCTGATAAGCATTTCTGATTTTCTCTAAGTTTAAAAAGAGGCAGATGGATTGCATCACACTCTAACTTTTTTGCCACATTAGGATAAAAATGTAATATGCACTTAACATTATTTTTTTTGCAAATATCAAGTATCTCATTTGCAAGAGTCATATACTCATCCTCCGGCAAATCTTTTTCTCTCAAAATTATAGCTTTTGGATGAAATTTGCATACTATTTCTACCTGCCTGGCTAATGACTTTTCGCTTAAATGTCTGTTTGTAACGCATATAACTTTATCATTTATATATCCGTTTTCTTTGATTTTATTTTCATATGTGTCACTCATAAACTTCACCTACCACAAAAATAAACTCTCTTAACTTCCACTTGTTATACATAACAAATTTTGTGTGTTATGCATAATAAGCATTTATAAGTTTTCTTACTTTTCTAAAATAGCTCATAAACTCCATCTGCTATACATAAATATAGTCACTCATTACAGGTTGCATTCCGACCTTTAATAAATCGTTATAGATTTCATCAACCGAACGTCCGTCAGAGATTTCAAACTGATCATCACCTTTATCTTCAATATCCTTTGCATGACTTCCAATTCCTGTACTAACGCCGGCTGAAATCTTAGTAGCAGCTATCTGGACAAGATTATCTCTGACTCTTGCACATTCTCTTGTTGATACTGTTATGCTGGCAAATGGCATAAATAATCTGTATGCGCATACAACCTGCAAAAGCTGAGTCTCGTGAACATCCATAGGATTAATTCTATCGTTATTAATAATCGGTCGCAATCTTGGACACGAAAACGCAATCTCTGCATGTGGATATTTTCTCTGTAAAAGATATGCATGATATCCTGTAGCAAATGCATCTTTTCTAAAGTCATCAAGTCCTAAAAGTGCACCGAATCCAACACCTCTCATGCCACCTTTTAATGCTCTCTCCTGTGCATTCACTCTATATGGGAAAATTCTCTTATGCCCCGCTAAATGCAAAGTTTCATATTTGTCTGAATTATAAGTTTCCTGAAATACCGTAACATAATCAGCTCCACATTCATGCAAATATGCATATTCGTCTGAGTTTACAGGATAAATTTCAAGTCCGATTACCTTAAAATATTTTCTTGCTATTTTGCAGGCATTTCCAATATATTCAACTGTTGATTTTGCACGGCTCTCCCCTGTTAAAATCAAAATTTCCTGAAGTCCTGTATCAGCGATTGCCTTCATTTCCCTATCTATTTCTTCATCATTAAGGCAAGCTCGTTTTATTTTATTGTGGCAGTTAAATCCGCAGTAAATACAGTAATTTTCACAATAATTTGCAATATAAATTGGTGTAAACATATAAGTGCTGTTTCCAAAATGTTTTCTTGTTTCTATCTGTGCTGCCTTGGCTATCTCTTCAATAAATGGAAGCGCTGCCGGTGATAGTAACGCCTTAAAATCCTCAACACATCTTTCTGTATTGTTAAGTGCTCTCTTTACATCATATTCTGTATATTTGTCATAGTCATAATTGTTCATTTCACTAACTACTTTATTCATTATCTCTGAACCTATGTTTTCCATTCCCGGCAAATATTCCATATGATTAATTCTATTTTTCTTCTGGTCTTCTAAAATCTGTTCGCTTAAAATACTCTCATTTACATGATTGTTATTCTGTTCATTTTTCATTTTTTAAAGCCTCCTGTTAATCATGCAAGAATCCTGTTAATGGTGATGATGCACTTGCACCTTTTTCTATAGTTTGTCCAAGTCCGGCTAAATATGCACTTCTTCCGGCCTCAATTGCTTTCTTAAATGCTTCAGCCATAACTTCCACGTCTCCTGAAGTAGCAATTGCCGTATTTGCCATTACAGCAGTAGCTCCCATTTCCATTGCCTCACACGCCTGTGAAGGTCGTCCAATTCCTGCATCTACAATAATTGGCAAATCAATTTCATCTATAAGTATCTGGATAAACTCTTTTGTTGCAAGTCCTTTATTTGAACCAATTGGAGCTCCTAACGGCATTATGCAGGCTGCCCCTGCTTCTTTTAACGCCCTTGCTGCATTCAAATCAGGATACATATATGGCATAACAACAAATCCTTCTTTTGCTAAAATTTCTGTTGCTTTAATCGTCTCATAGTTATCCGGAAGCAAGTATTTAGAATCATGAACTACTTCTAATTTAACAAAATTGCCACATCCCATTTCTCTTGCCAGACGTGCAATTCTTACTGCTTCATTTGCATTCCTTGCTCCTGATGTGTTAGGTAATAAAGTAACATTGTCCGGAATGTAATCCAGTATATTTGCCATTCCACCTTCATTTGCACGGCGAAGTGCTATTGTAACAATCTGTGTCTGTGCTTTTTCAATACATGCTTTAACTAAATCAAGAGAAAATTTTCCTGATCCCAAAATAAAACGAGATTCAAACTCATGTCCTCCAATTGAATATGTATCCTTATTCATAATGTTCCTCCTTTAACACTGCTTCTAAATCAAAATCTTAACTCTACAATATTCTTAAAATAAATGTTGCAATTACCTATCGCTATAATTTTTCCTGCTTAAATGTCACAGTTTCATATCGCTATAATTTTTCCTGCTTAATTAAGCATCTTAGCCTGACATATTATATTTTCAAATCAGCCTCCACCCATAAAAGTTAGGATTTCAAGGCAGTCTTCGTCTTTTAAGTATGTTTTTTCATACATATTTTTTGGCAAAATTTTTTCATTTAATTCAACAACTATATGCGTCTGAACATATCCGTTTTTTTCTAAATACTCGCTTACTGTAGTTGATTTATTCAAAACAAAATCTTTTCCATTTATCTTCATTATTTTCCTCCTTCCATATCACTAGCCAAATAAAAAAAGAGTCCACAAAGAAACTACACCCGTGGTGGTGTACCCCTTCATGAACTCCTGTTCAATCTCAACTGTACAATATTTAAATTTAAATTATTTTAATTTAATGATGTCAAAATTGTATGAATGCTTTGTATATTATCTCCTACAAGCCACACTTTTTTCTAACATCATTTACTGTTCTTAAGTCTTGACTTTATTTAATCTATTTTAGACTCGCCTTAAAGTATAAAATACATAAATTTAATTGTCAACATGCTTTATTGGCTTAAAATTGTTGCTTATACTAAATCTATTTTTTCAAAAGCAATTTTTTTGACAAATTACATAATTGATATAATTTTAACTTTCTATTTTTGCTCAATAACAGGATTTTTATACAATTCTTTCTATATTTATGCAGTTTTTGGAATTGCGTACTTTTTCCTACTATGGTATACTAGTGAAGATTTTAAGTAGAATATAAATATTTATTATGTTAAGGAGTTTACTATGTACAAAATTTTAAGAAGAAAACAGCTTAACGATACAGTTGTACTTTTAGAAATAGAAGCACCTTTTATCGCAAAAAAAGCAAAAGCTGGACAGTTTATTATTCTTCGTATTGATGAATATGGTGAAAGAATGCCTCTTACAATCGCAGATACAGATCCCAAAAAGGGTTCTGTAACAATCATTTTCCAGATTGTAGGTCAGACAACAATGATTCTTTCTAAGTTAAATGAAGGAGACGCTTTATTAGATTTTGTTGGGCCATTAGGTGCAGCAACAGAATTAGACGGAGTAAAGAAAGCCTGCGTTATCGGTGGTGGTGTTGGATGTGCCATCGCTTACCCATCAGCTAAAGCTTTATTTAATAATGGTGCTAAGGTTGATGTTATCGCCGGATTTAGAAATAAAGATATCGTTATTCTTGAAGATGAATTCAAGGATGTTTGCGACAATTTATATATAACAACTGATGATGGTTCTTATGGCGAACAGGGATTTGTAACAAACAAATTACAAAGCCTTATCGATGCCGGAAATGACTATGATTTAGTTATCGCCATCGGACCTGTTCCTATGATGAAATTCGTTGCAAAAGTAACAGAACCATACAATATTAAAACTTTAGTTTCATTAAACCCTATTATGATTGATGGAACAGGTATGTGTGGTGGATGTCGTGTTACTGTAGATGGAAAAATTAAATTTGCATGTGTAGACGGTCCTGACTTTGACGGACATAAAGTTGATTTTGATGAATTAATGAAACGTAATTCTACATATAAAGAAAAAGAAGCTCACGACAAAGAACATTGTCGTATGTATAAAATGGCTGGAGGTGACAAATAATGGCAAATATGTCTTTAACAAAAGTTCCTATGCCTGAGCAGGAACCAAATGTAAGAAATAAGAATTTTGAAGAAGTTGCCATGGGATACACTCCTGAAATGGCTATTGAAGAAGCAACAAGATGTTTAAATTGTAAGCACAAACCATGTGTAAACGGTTGTCCTGTAAATGTTAGAATTCCTGAATTCGTTGAACAGGTAGCTGCCGGAGAATTTGAAAAAGCTTATGAAATCATTACAAGCACAAACGGGCTTCCTGCTGTATGTGGTCGTGTATGTCCACAGGAATCACAGTGCGAAGGAAATTGTGTTCGTGGTATAAAGGGTGAACCTGTAGCAATCGGACGTTTGGAAAGATTCTGTGCTGATTACCATATGGCAAACAGCCTTGCTGCACCGGAAAAACCTGTTAGCAACGGAAGAAAAGTTGCTGTTATCGGTGCCGGTCCTTCAGGACTTACATGTGCCGGAGATTTAGCTAAGAAAGGTTACCAGGTTACTATATTTGAAGCATTCCACAAAGCCGGTGGTGTTTTAGTTTACGGTATCCCTGAATTCAGACTTCCAAAGGCTATCGTTCAGAAGGAAGTTGATAACCTTGCTGCTCTTGGTGTTGACATTGAGACAAATATGGTTGTAGGTAAGGTTCTTTCAATCGATGAAATTTTTGATATGGGCTATGAAGCATGTTTCGTAGGTTCAGGTGCCGGACTTCCATCATTTATGGGAATCGAAGGCGAAGCTTTAATCGGTGTTTATTCAGCAAATGAATACTTAACACGTGCTAACCTTATGAAAGCTTACTTACCTGAATATGATACACCTATTATTAAGAGCAAAAATGTTGCTGTTGTAGGTGGTGGTAATGTTGCTATGGATGCTGCAAGAACTGCAAAGCGTCTTGGTGCTGAAAATGTATACGTAGTTTACCGTCGTGGTATGGAAGAAATGCCTGCACGTAAGGAAGAAGTTCATCATGCAATTGAAGAAGGAATCATCTTCAAGAACTTAAATAATCCTGTAAAACTTATCGGCGACGAAAATGGTCGTGTTTCTAAAATGGAATGCGTTAAAATGGAACTTGGTGAGCCTGATGCTTCAGGAAGAAGACGTCCTATCGAAGTTGAAGGAAGTAATTTTGAACTTGATGTTGATACAGTTATCATGTCAATCGGTACTTCACCAAACCCATTAATCAGAACAACTACTGAAGGTTTGGAAGCAAATAAGCGTGGATGTTTAGTTGTAAACGAAGAAACTCTTCAGACAACACGTGAAGGAATCTACGCAGGTGGAGATGCTGTTACAGGTGCTGCTACTGTTATCCTTGCTATGGGTGCAGGAAAACAGGCTGCTGAAAGCATTGATGCTTACTTACAGAATAAATAATTAATTAATATATAATAAAATGCCAGGGTGTGTTTAAATGCGTAGCGTATGACAATCCGTAGGCATCAAAGTCAAGGATTTTTGACCCCGACTATATAAAAAAGACCTGCTCAATTTAATATACATTTATAATCTTAAATGTATATTAAATTGAACAGGTCTTTTTATAACTTATGCCATCAGTTATTTTTCATTATTATCATCTGTTGTTTTTGCCACAATGTATCGTGGTCTCATTTTTACTTCCTCATAAATCTTTGAAATATAGAAACCAATTACACCTAAACTCATCATCAAAATACTACCTATAATAAGTAAAAGTAAAATAACTGTTGTAAATCCTTCTAATGATTTTCCACTAAAATATTTCACTAATGAAAAAATTCCGAAAATAATAGAGAACACAAATAAAAACATCCCACAACCGGTAACTATCTGCATAGGTGCAACTGTAAATGACGTAATATTGTTAATTGCATATTTAAAAAGAGATTTAAATGACCATTTTGATACTCCGGCTTCTCTTTCCTGGACATCGAATTCCACATATGTAGTTTTAAATCCAACCCATGATGACAATGCTCTGAAAAATACCTGTCTTTCAGGTAAAGCAATAAACGCATCTACAACCTGTCTATCTAACAGTTTAAAATCTGATGCCCTTGACATATCAATCTTTGTTGCATCACTTATAATTTTATAAAATGTCTTTGCAAATAATTTATGAATTGCACTTTCTTTTCCTCTTGTCGCCTTTACTCCTTCAACAACCTGAAATCCCTGCTTCCAAAGTTTATACATTTCCACTAAAGTTTCAGGCGGATGCTGCAAATCGCAATCCATAACTGCGCAACAATCACCATGAGCGAATTCAAGCCCCGCAAATACTGCTCCTTCTTTTCCAAAATTTCTTGAGAAGCAAATTCCTTTAACTTTTGGATTAGCCTTACTTGCTATTTCAATTTCTTCCCATGTATTATCTTTTGAGCCATCATTTACAAATACTATTTCATAATCTATATTATTTTCCTCTAAAATAGTTGATACAACATTTGCTGTTTTATGAAGCATCGCTCCCTCATTGTATGCCGGAATTACCACCGATAAAATACTCATTTTTTTAGTTTCTCCTTGTAGTCCAATTATTTTTAATACTGCATTAGTAAATACTTATCATCTTAATTGCTTTATTATTTATTTTAAATCTTCATATAGTCAGAAAACTTTCGTTTTTAACTTATTCTTCACTATAGAAAATGGCACATTTGACAGCTTTATGCCACCCTTTTACCATTCTTTCTACCTTTTTTTTATCCATATCAGGCTCAAATGTTTTTTCAATTCCCATATTGGCTTTTATTTCTTCCTTGCTTGCCCAATACCCTGTTGCAAGTCCTGCAAGATATGCTGCACCTAAACCTGTAGTTTCAATTACATTTGGGCGTGCTACATTTGTCTGCAATATATTTGACTGGAATTGCATAAGAAGGTTATTTGCGCAAGCTCCTCCGTCTACTTTTAACGAATTAATTGAAGTATCTGAATCACTTTCCATTGCCTTTACCAAATCATATGTCTGATATGCCAATGACTCAAGTGTTGCCCTTACAAAATGTTCTCTGCTTGTTCCTCTTGTAAGTCCTACAACCATTCCACGGGCATTCTGCTTCCAATATGGAGCGCCCAAACCTGTAAAAGCAGGTACAACATAAACTCCATTTGTATCTTCAACTTTAGAAGCCATATCCTCACTCTCCGGTGCACTTTCCACAAGTTTCATTTCATCACGAAGCCACTGAATCGCTGCTCCCGCTACAAAAACACTACCTTCAAGTGCATACTCAACTTTTGCATCGGTTGATGCTGCTATTGTTGTAATAAGCCCATTTTGCGATTCAACAGGTGTGTTTCCTGTATTCATCAATAAAAAGCATCCTGTTCCATATGTATTTTTAACATCGCCTTTTTCAAAACATCCCTGTCCAAACAATGCTGCCTGCTGGTCTCCTGCCACTCCTGTAATCGGAATATTATTTCCCAATATATCTTTGCTTGCATAACCAAATATTCCACTTGAAGGTTTAACCTCAGGAAGCATTTGCTTTGGTATGTTTAACAATTCAAGCAATTCATTATCCCATTTCAATTCCTTAATGTTAAATAACATTGTTCTTGAAGCATTTGTATAATCTGTTACATGAACACTTCCACCACTTAATTTCCATATAAGCCATGTATCAATAGTTCCAAATACAAGTTCTCCCGCTTCCGCTCTCTTTCTCACTCCGGAAACATTGTCTAAAATCCATTTAATCTTTGTCCCTGAGAAATAAGCATCGGGAATCAATCCTGTCTTTTTCTTTATCAAATCACTCTTTCCCTGTTTTTCCAAATCATCAATAATATCAGCAGTTCTTCTACACTGCCATACAATCGCATTATACACCGGTTTTCCTGTATTCCTGTCCCACACAATTGTAGTTTCTCGCTGATTAGTGATTCCTATTGCTTCTATATTATTGCCACTAACTCCAGCCATATTCATTACTTTTCTTATTGAAAGTAACTGTGTCAGCCAAATTTCTTCCGGATCATGTTCAACCCAGCCGGGTTTTGGGAATATTTGTGTAAATTCCTGATTTGCCTGAGCTATTATTTCACCTTTTTTATTAAACAAAATGCATCTTGAACTTGTAGTTCCCTGATCAAGTGCCATAATGTATTTTTCCATATGTAACTTCGCGTAATTCCAAATAATCATCACACAGAAATATTTAAATTACGCTCCTCCTTCATTATTTTCACGTTCTAAAACTCATATATAATTGTACCATATTTTATTAAGATGAAATATTAATATTTTCTTTTTATATTGTAAATTTATTCTTTATAAATGCAAGAATTCATGCTTGCATTGCAAATGATTTTTCGTCTTTCATTTACTACGTTTCCTCCATTTTTCAATTCACAATTGTTAAATGTTTTATTATAACAGAGTCAAAATGTCTAAATCCACATGAACATAAGCTGGCAAAAATTCTTAGGCACGTCCCGATACGCTCATTAAAGGCGATTGCTTTTTACCCCGATGTCATATTTCCCTAACATAATAGCTAAATATTTTATCATATTTTTAAAAATAAGTGTTGACAAATTAGGATTCATTAGATATTATAATATCAGTAATCGTTACTATTATTGTTATGGAGGAAAGCAAATGGTCAAATACAGTAAGCAACGTGAGTTAATCAGAGAAAACTTATTAAGCCGATATGATCATCCTACAGCAGACGATGTTTATGCAAGTGTTAAGCTAATACTTCCTAACATCAGTCTTGGAACTGTATATCGTAATCTTTCATTTCTGGTTGAACAAGGTGAAGTCCTTTCATTAAAATTAGGCGATGGTAAGGAACATTTTGATGGGCACACAGAACCCCACTACCACTTCATCTGCACAGAATGCGGTAAAGTTGAAGATATATTTATGAAAGAGTTACAGATTAACAAGATAGCTCAAGATCATTTTGACGGAATAATAAAAGGTCACCAAACTTACTACTACGGCATTTGTCCTAAGTGCAATAAGAAAGATTAGTAAGTCACTAAAAAATAATTATATATAATGGAGGAATTAAAAATGGCAAAATTTGTATGTTCAGTATGTGGTTATGTACATGAAGGAGATTCAGCACCTGAAAAGTGTCCAGTATGTGGTGTAGGTGCAGATAAGTTTAACAAAGTTGAAGAAGGCGAAAAAGAATGGGCTGCAGAACACGTTGTAGGTGTAGCTCAGGGAGTAAGCGAAGATATTCTTGCTGACTTAAGAGCAAACTTTGAAGGTGAATGCTCAGAAGTTGGAATGTACCTTGCAATGGCAAGAGTTGCTCATAGAGAAGGATATCCTGAAATCGGTTTATACTGGGAAAAAGCTGCTTATGAAGAAGCTGAACACGCTGCTAAATTTGCAGAATTACTCGGTGAAGTTGTAACAGACAGCACAAAGAAAAACCTTGAAATGAGAGTTGAAGCTGAACACGGTGCAACAGCTGGAAAATTTGACCTCGCAAAGAGAGCAAAAGCTGCAAACCTCGATGCAATCCATGACACAGTACATGAAATGGCAAGAGACGAAGCAAGACACGGCAAAGCATTCGAAGGCTTATTAAAAAGATACTTTGGCTAATTACGAGCAACGTTAAAATAAATAGCTTACACCTGGGAGTTTACTCACAAAGGTGTAAGCTATTTTATTTTAATGTTGTGACAATCTCCAGCGAGAAGTAGTGAAGCGGATTCGAGCTGGAGGTTGCTCGTAATTTATACGACAGCCGTCCATGAAATAGCCCGCAGGGCTATGAATGGTGCTCGGCTTTTTTTAATATTGCGACATAAACTGCTCGTAATTTACCATTGAATTATTTATATAAATTTGATACTATAGATATAGAAAAAGGTACTACCGATAGACGGTTAGTCACAAATATTTTAGTTAAAAAAGTAACCAAACCATTTGCAGACGGCGGTTACTTTTTTAAGTTATTTATATATTCTATAAGTATGGTAACTATAATCGAAATAATCATCAACACTATGTATAAAATCTCAAAATCACTCATTAAGTAAATCCAGATTTCTTCCTATGAAGATTTCCATGTAATCAGAGGATTTAGTCCCTCTTCTGAAGGACTAACCGCCTACCGTTTCTAGGTAGTACCCAAAGATATCATATCAAATCCGCTAAATTGTTGCAACAAATTGTTTGTGCATCAGCTTAATCTCATTATTTATTTACAAAATTCACTAATATAAAAATATGAAAAATTACTACCGATAGATATTTCGCCCTCAATAATTTTATTTAGAATAAAATGTGCATAAATAATGATGTATCTATTACTTCAACTTAATAAAAACTCCTACTCCTCTATCTCCTCGAACTTTAATCCATATTCTATGGCATAGGCCTCTACAAGAGAACCTTTAACTCCAATAATTGTACATTCAAGAGGTATTGGCTCTTCATCCCTAGAATAATTAGGATTTTTAATCCATGCATCTTTCAGTATATCTACTTCTCCCGCATAAACAGTTACACTTTCTAAGAAAGTACATCCGGCAAAAGCTCTCATTCCTATTTTTTCTAAAGTTTCCGGTAAAACAATATTTTTCAAACTTGAGCAATTTTCAAATGAAAGAAATCCAATTGCTCTTGTTTTCTTTCCTAAAGTAACGCTTTCTAAATTTTTACAATTCATAAACGTTTTAGAAAGAATAGCTGTAACTTTATCAGGAATAACAATATTTGTAATTCCACTTCCATTAAATGCGCTACTATCAATTTCTTCTAAATCATCAGGTAACTGTATACTAGTTAAAGAACTGCAACCCATAAATGTCTCTTCACCTATAGTCTCTACACCCGATGGCACATTAACACTCTCTAACTCATAACAATTTTTAAATGCTCTATCACCTATTCCTGTAACACTTTCCGGTAAAACAACTGTCTTTAAATAATCACATCCTTCAAAAGCTGAACTTCTGACAATCTGAATTCCATATGAAACTACGACTTTCTCTACATCCATATTGTCCATAAATGCGTCAGAATCAATCAACCACACTTTCACACCATTAAGTTCATTAGGAACAGTTATTTCTTTATCACTTCCATGATAACCCTCTATTGCATATCTTCCATCTAAATCCATCACTACCCATTTACCTATAGTAATATTATTGTTCGTTTCTTCTTCATTATCTGTGCCGTTATCAATTGGCTTTTTCGTTGTAATTTCTTCTTTTACCGGTTCTTTAGTAGTAGTTTCTTTAGTAATAGATTCTTTAGTAGTAGTCTCATTTACAATTGTATCTTTATTATCATTCTTAATAACATCTTTATTTGTCACCTTTTCATTAACTATAATCTTGCATTTTAATACTTTCTTCCCAAATTTAGCATAAATTACAGTTCTACCTTTCTTTACTGCCTTAACCTTTCCTTTTTTAGTAACTACGGCTACCTTTTTATTCTTACTGCTCCACTTAATCTTAGACTTTGTTCCCTTAACCTTTAAAAATATGCTGTCACCTTCATACATAGCTACACTTTTCTTAGTAAGCTTTACCTTAGTGGCTGCGTCAACAGTTACAAATACTGCACATAAGCTAATAATCATTGCAGTTAAAACAACTAAAATTTTTTTCTTGTTCATATACCCTCCATTAATTAATACATTTTTAGTTCCGATTAATTTTAACATAACAATATCGTCTTTGCAATATTTAGTATATGTGACATTTCTTATTTATATTGCAACTTTTATTTTCCTGATAACTTGACTAAATTTAATTTATTTTTCTTGTATCATTATCTAAAAGCATTTATAATTTTATTGGGGTAAGAAATAGGTTCAATAGAACCATAATAAAAGTATTGGAGGTAGTACATATGTACAAATTTTTGCGTGCAACATTATGGACTGTTGTCTTAATGTTGTTTGGCTCTACAGTGGCTTTCTGTGCCACTACAGACTTTGGCAATGTAGGTGAACCATCTTATAAACTTGTTCACACTCTAGATTCGTCAGAGGTATTCGTGGCAACATATGATGTAACCGATTACGGTGCCGTTGCCGACGGACAGACAGATAACACAAATGTTTTTCAAAAACTTCTAAACAAAGTTGGAGATTTAGGAGGCGGTATTGTATATGTTCCAAGCGGGCGTTATGCAATAAAAGGCGCTCTTTCCATTCCTAAAGGAGTTACACTTCGTGGTGACTGGCAAAAGCCTAGTCGAAATAACAGTGCTCCAATTGGGACATTACTTATGGCCTATACAGGACGAAATGGAAATGAACGCACAACACCATTTGTTGAAATGGCTCCTGAAACAGGAATTATGGATTTAACAATATGGTATCCTGAACAGGACCCGAATAACATTACTCCATATTCACCAACTATTCGTTATGGATTCAACAATTATTTTGGAAACGAATATTGTAACACTAAAAATGTCACTTTATTAAATTCATATATTGGCATTTTATTTAACTACGACAACGGTGGTGCTTCACCTGTAGTTAACGGACTTTATGGAACAACATTATGTAAAGGTATAGAAATTGATAAAATAGCTGATGTTGGAAGAATTGAAAATGTAAACTTATCACCTGACTACTGGAAGAATTCAGGTGTTGCAAATGCCCCAACCACAACTTCTTTCAACGATTACATGTACAACAATTCAATCGGTATCGTAATGAGACGTAACGATTGGTCATACACATGTAACATTAATATTAATGGTTATAATATCGGATACGATACAGAAAAAACTTTATCAACTGATGACAAAGCTACACCAAACGGCCATCACTATAACTTTGATTTATCCGAATGTAAAACAGGTATTCAGATTAATGCGACTAACTCTGTAGGTATTTTATTTGACGAGATAAATATTCATAATTGTGAAAACGGAATCGTGCTTGGCGAAAACACATCAGATGCAGCACAGTTTACAAAAACAAAAATTGACGTATCTAAATACGCTATACGAATTCCTAATACTTCAAGCACAAAACTTACATTTAATTCATCAAAAGTATCAAGAGGTCGTGTTGCAATTAACAGTGGAACATTTGTTGCAAATAATACAACATTTAGCAACAGTACTCCGCAGATTTATTATGGTACTTCAGGTCGTGGTAACATAACAGAATGTGCATTTACTAAAGGTCAAAAAATCACAAATAAATCTGTTTATGAATCTTCTTTAAGCGATAGTACGGCAGTAACCGGTGAAGTTTCAGATTTCACTAAAGTAGAATATGACCCACATACACCTGCAAGAACAGTTTTATATAATGCTACTGTTTCACCATATAATGCCAGTACAGGTTCAAATGATAACACTTCTGCTATTCAGGAAGCATTAAATCAGGCTTCTAATGATGGTGGTGGAATCGTATTTTTACCTAGTGGCAAATACAAAGTTCGTGGTCATTTGACAATTCCATCAAACGTTGAGCTTCGTGGCGCAGTTGATTTATGGAGCGTTCCTCATGGTTCAGGCACAATACTTGAAGCATATGAGAATAGAAACAATCCGGATGGTGATTCTTTTATTCAGCTAAAGGCTGACAGTGGTATCCGTGGCATTGTAGTCGACTATCCTGAACAGGTATTTTCAGGAAGCGCAGACTGGCTTCCGGCAAAGTACCCTTACACAATTCAGGGACAGGGAGCTAATGTTTATGTAATTGATTCAGGCGTTCGAGCTGCTTATAAAGCATTAGACTTATTTACATATAAATGCGACAACCACTATGTTGATTTTTTAGGTGGTCACGCCTTTGATACGGGTGTGCGTGTAGGTGGAAATTCAGTTAACGGAAAGCTTTATAACCTTATGTTTAACGTAATTGTTTATGCCTGCGGAAATGAAAGTAAATTTGGAAGCTTTAGTAATATGCCAAATGGCGTTTCTAACGCGCCTTTGTATTCATATGGACTTGAGCATTTAGATTTTCTTATTTTAGGAGATTGCGATAACGAAACATTATACAATGATTTCCACTATGGTTCATACCGTGGAACTTCATTACAAAATGATGGTAACGGTGGTCCTTCCGGTAGAAGTATGGGATTAGGTGTTGATGGTTCAACAAGAGCTGTCTATTGGACTTCAGGTTTAACTAAGAGTTTTGACTTTGACAATTCCCAGATTGTTTCCATTGGAGATAACAATCCAAAGACAGCTTATTTCTATTCAGAGGAAAATAGCAATTTTAAATCAACATTTAATAATTGCGATTTTTGGGGACAGCCACAACGTGGACTCATTTTAGATTCAGGTAATTTAACATTATACGGTGCTCATTTTAACAATCCGGGACAGCAGACATTAGCAAGTGTATCAAATGCAAATTTAAATATTCTTGCCAGTGCTTCTAACCAAAATGGTAGTGCATTTGTTGATTCAGGAAGTGAAAAGAATATTTCCATATCAGGTTCTATTCTTAATAATAGAAATAATAATGCCGACTCATTTAAATCATTTGATAGCAATATGGGACTTGGTTCAACAGTATCTTCATCAGGTGCTCTTGCTCAGGTTTCAGGACGTGATTCATGGAAAGCTACTGCTTGTAACAATAACAACAATGCTAAAAATGCTTTAGATGGAAATGCAGCAACAAGATGGGATACAAGCGGTTCTCAGACTCCAGGTCAATGGTTTATGGTTGACTTTGGAAAAACATTAACATACAACACCATTATTTGCGATGTTGGCTCAAGTACTTCAAGCGATGCTCCTGCAGCTTATGAAATATATGTATCTTCTAATGGAACAGACTGGGGAAATGCAATCGCAAGTGGTACAACTACTAACGGAATTATTAAAGTAAATGTTCAAAATTCAAGATATGTCAGAGTTGTTCAGACCGGTTCAAAATCTAACTACTGGTCAATTCATGAATTTTATGCATTAAATGCTGCCGCAAATAATTACCTTATTTCAGATGAAGATGAGAGTAAAACACCAGAAGAAACTACTACAGAAGAGACTACTAAGCCTCAGGAAACTACTACTGTGAAACCAACTACTAAGCCTGAAGAAACTACTACTGTAGAACCAAAAGGTGAATTCATTAGTAATGATGTAAAAGTCATAGGCTATCAGATTAGTGCTGTACTTAGAGGTTCAAGAGTACTTTATTCATCTGAAGCTACTATAAAGGGACAAAAAGTTGTTTCATCCGGATTAATTTATGGTTTTGCTAATGGTCCGATAACCAAAAATGATGTTGTATTTAATTCAGATAACAAATATATTGCTTCATACGAAGCTACTGCTAAGGGTGTAATTTCAAATTATAATGGTGATTCAGCAACTGCAACCTACTATGTCCGCACAATGACACATAACGGCTATGGTGCTGCAAGATATAATGCTAAATATTATGTACGTGCATACTCAGTTCTTGAAAACGGAGCTATTGCTTACAGCGAGGTGTATGACTTCTCATTATATAGCATTGCTGATACATTATATCAGAATAACTTAATGCCTACTTATGACGGACATCAATATTTATTCTACAATATATTAACTGTTGTACACCCTGATTATAAAGAAATTCCTTATAAATGGGAGAATACAGTTAACAAATAATTATTGGACTGACACTAAATTTATTTAAAGTGTCACTATAATATACAACAAAAAAGAGACTTCATTTACCAAGTATATAACGGTAAATCCAGTCTCTTTTTCATATTACAGTTTCATATTACAGTTTTATATTTCATTAATATGATAAAAATAGATTATACTCCAGGCTTTTATAAGTTATCTCATATTAATTTAACATTTTTTATTCCGGTACTACTTATGCCTTTTATTTTTATATAGTAAAAACGAATAAGCTGTAGGCACACAAACCATAACAATAATTAATATTATAATTGACACTTCTCCCACTCTTCCTAAAAATGCACTTATTGCAAAGAGTATTCCACATATTATCCACAAAACTCCTGCCATTCTGTGTGTTTTGTTCCAATTATTTATATCATTCAAGGTCCATGGTAGTTTTATTCCTACTGTATAATTCTGTCTGCATTTAGGAAGATAATTTCCAATGAATATAATTAAAATTCCAACTGCAACAATTACATATTTTGTAGAAGATAAATTATATCCTAATCCGTAAATAGAACATAAAGCAAAAACTATAACTGAAACTACCGGTATTGTCCATTTACTTATAGTAGCCACCACACTACCTCCACCATTATTTTTGGGGTCATTATTAATAATCACATGTAAAAGCAAATTAGCAAGTAACATAATTAACGGTAATGCAAAGCATACAAAAGCTTTAGGAGCATAATTATCTGCATTTCCTGAATAATTAAAATGTATCGGCATCTGCTTCGGTAATTTACTATATATAATTGCTCCGATAATCATAGGTAAAACACATACAATAGATGTAATTATCATCTGTTTTTTATTATTTATCTTCATCATTATTTTCCTCCCTTTCACTCTCTCCAAACTGTGAAAGCCATAATATTATTTCTTCCATAACTGATGTATTAAGCTGGTAATAAATGTAGTTTTTCTCTTTATTTTCATACACTAATCCGGCTTTCTTTAACTGATTTAAATGATATGACATTGTCGCTCCCGTCAAATCAAAATGCTCACCTATCTCTCCAGCTGACATTGCTTTATCTCTTAACAAAACAAGTATATCCCTTCTCACAGGATCAGACAAAGCCTTAAAGGTTTCATGAAAGCTCATATATTATACTCCTTTCTGCTATTTAGATTTTTTTCTAAATAGAATATACCACTTCAGAAATAAAAAAGCAATATCTATTTAGATTTTTTTCTAAATAGATATTGCTAACTAAAGAACTTTACAGTTCTAATCTATTTAAAGCAACAGACGGTTAATGTTATTGAACGATTGCTCGTCGTAAAAAAGTCTTATTGCTTGTTGTAAATAGATTATATTTGTGTCTATTTGTATAACACTTATTAAATTATTATTTCATACATAATCTGTAAAAGTTTAAATTTTCTAATCTTTTAACACTTATTACATTGTATGCTCAACTTATCAGTTTGTGATTTAACCATAAATCATTTCTGAATATATTTCATAATATTTTGTAATATATCTCAATATACTTAATCCTGATAATCCATATATTTGAGAGGGTCTTTCGGTTTATTTTTCTTTGTTACCTGGAAATATAAATTATCTCCTTCTTTTTCATAACTTGATGTTGGTTTATTTACATAGCCTATTACGCTACCTGCTTCTACAGTCTGTCCAACCTCATACTGTGGGTTTATTATCTGTCCATAAGTTGCAAAATAGTCATTTCCCATAGCAACTTTCATATAAACTCCATATTCATCATTTTGTCCTAATTCAGTTACCACACCCTTTGCCGCTGCTTTTACTTCGGCACCTTCTTTACTTTGGATGGCTATCGCAGGACTGCATTTGTACTCATCAAGAGTTGAAAAGTAAACTGTATTTTCCATATTATATTCAAGTAAAATATTTCCTTCTACAGGCCAGAGCAATTTACTGTTTTTATTGAATTTTAAATTGCTTACAACTGCTGCTGCCTCTGAAGAAAGTCCATACATATTATCTTTTTCATCCATATTTGATGCTGTATTTTCCTCTACAACCTTAGCAGTTGTAGGTTCTTCATTTACAATTTTAGTTTCTCCTTCATAACTTGAAGCTTCTTCCTCTGCCATACTTATTCTGTCACCTTCTGTTGTAACTTCTTTGCCTAAAGCATTCTGAGCAGCTTCAATGTTTTCAGAATCTACTGTTGTCTCAACCTTTGCAATTTTTTTTACATTAATTGTCTTTTCGTCTTTTTTCTGACCAATATAATAAGTACCCGCCGCAACCATGGTAAGTGCAACAAAGCACACCACTAATGAGGCCATAAATTTTTTGTCCATAAAACTATCGCATGTCATATTTTATAAAATAATCCATGCTCTCCTTTCTTTAACTTTGTTATAGTTAAAGTATGGACCAAAATATTATTTTCTATTCAGCTATCGTCACATCATAAAATTTTTTTAATATTTCTTCGTATCCCATTCCCTGCTCTCCATATTTTTCAGCCTGATTCATGCTTAATCCAAATCCATGCCCTTTTCCTTTAGTAGTTATTTTTATTTTGTCATCTATGTACTCTAACGTGATATTTGAACTATCTACATTTAAAGCATTCGCAAAATCTTCACCCGATATACCGGTTTCAAATATTTTTACAGACACAGCATATTCACTACTATCCTTTGCTATATTCGTATTTTCTATCATTTCATTTACCGTTATGTTTTTTAAATCGATTTCATTCTTTTCATTATCGTAAATTATAATTTTAGCTTTTTCCATTTTATCCGCTAATTCAGCCATTGTAAAATAACGTTCCATTTTGTAATCACTATTGTTATAGTCATCCTGACATACACCTGCTAACAAATAGCCATATTTTTCTCCTAATACTTCTAATCCGTTTCTTGTCATTCCTCCACTTATTTCATGATATAACGGAAGAATTATTTCTCCCTTATTTTTCATTACCATCAGTGCTGTTTCATTCATTACTTTATCAATTATCTGCATTTTACTTTTAAATTGCTCATTATTACTACTTCCCACAATATTTTTCACTACATCTAATGCACTTTTTTTACCTTTTAATTTTTTTTCATCTTTGCACACTTTAATCATTTTTTCATATGACATATAAGGAAGTCCTAATTCATCCGCTTCAATTTCCTTCTTATTTTTCATCATGTAAGCTATATACGTTCTGTCTACAACTGCCTGCGCTTTAATTGTTTCTATATTATTTTCCAAACTCATTTGTGCAAATAAGACACAGGGAATAAATTGTTCCACATCCATTTTTGTTTTATAACCATTTCCATCTATAACAATATATTTATTAAATTTTTTGCCATCATCCTGTTTTGTTCCTGTCCCCTTTATATAAATCAATAATCCTATCAAAGTTATTAATACAAATATAGCTCCAACAAATTTTTTATTAACTTTCATATATACTTTCAACCAAAGTTATTATTATATTGTATTCCTTTTTATTATCTATAATTCAACTTATATTTTTTATCATACACTAATCATTTTTTAAATACAGGTAAAAAAATACCACCTAATCTTTCGACTGAGTGGTATCTACTTTAAATAATATTTTTGTGGATATGATTCTTTTTTTCTACTCCATTATATAATGTCATATTCTTTCATAAGTTTATTCTGGTACTCAATATCCTGGGCTGATTTTTCTAAGTCATCGTATCTTTTTTCTGACAGCAAAATTTTATTAAGTCTGTTAATATTTTTCTGAGTTTCAATTTTACCTTCACTTTGACCTAATGCCCTTCCTTTTTCTTCTCCAGCCTTCAGACCCTCTCTATATTTTAGATTCATTTCCATCTGTAATGACATATACTCTCGCCTCCATCTCTCATTTTTTCTGGCTGCGATTACCTTTCTGTCTATCCTTCTCGTAAGTTCACTTTCAGGTTCGCTGCCGTCAAAATATTCCAATAATGATTTCAGTTCCTTATTTATGTCACTTTTATCGCCTTTTGTGTTTAGAAATATCTTATGCGTTCCATCATTTAACTTGATTTCACTATCTTCCAGGCATACATTTTCAAACTCGTAAACACTTCTTCCTTTTTCAAAAAAATCAAATGTACAGATAAATATGACATAACTTTCCTTAAGTATATCATATGATTCGCCTTTTTCAATCATGTTTAAATCTATTATTCCCTGATAATATCTTGATCTTTTTGGTAATTCTTTATAAGTTGTCGTCTGCATTTCGAGATTGAATACTGTGTTGTTGTCATCCTCAACATATATGTCGAGTCTTATCCCTTTTGCGGTAATTCTTTATAAGTTGTTGTCTGCATTTCGAGATTAAAAACTGTGTTGTCGTCATCCTCAACATATATGTCGAGTCTTATCCCTTTTGACTTCACTGTCATCTGTATTGTTTCTTCATAATCAACATATACAATATCCCTTATTTTTATGTTTAATATATTTTCCAACAGTGGTTTACACAATTCTTTTTCACATAAAACTCGCCTTTATAAACACGGACTTGCCCTATATAATAAAAAAAGAAGCATTTCTGCTTCCTTATCTGTCATTCATGTTTATTCTGTTACGGTTTTTGCCGTTTTTAAATTTATCTGTCATTCCTGCGTCTTTTCTGTCTTGTCCCTCTCTCTTTTGCTTCGGACATGGTTAATGCCCAGTTCCGGAATCGAACCAGAGACACGAGGCACAATTCTTTTTCACTCATGACTTTCGCAAAAATGAATGGGTCTGTTATGTCTAATTCTTCGTACTTCTTCAATAATCTCCTCCTTGACGCTTTATTTTAATAGAACTTATTTTTATTACAGTTTCATCACAGTCTCACATTGTATATGTTTTTTCATATATTATACATATGTTTAGTGATATGTCAAGATGTTTAATTAAATATAATACAAAGCAAAAAAATGCTATTACATCTGATTTCTCAAAATGTAATAGCATTTTTATATATTATAATTTACCCTTTAGACAATTGTAATTGTCTTCTATTTTTTCATATAAGCATAAAATCATAAAACTTTACACTTTCATATTTTATATACATAAGATATATGTAAATGTAAATCTATATTTACATCATATCCTACATATCTACTTTCACTTTTTCAAGATGCCAGATATCATCTACATATTCCTGAATTGTTCTGTCAGATGTAAATTTACCAACATGAGCAACGTTAAGCATTGCCTTCTTAACCCAGCCTTCCTGATCTTTATAAGCTTCTTCTACTCTCTTCTGAGCTTCAGCATAAGATCTGAAATCCTTTAAGATGAAATATCTGTCTGCTTTATCTGTTGACTGTGTATTCAACAATGAATTGTAAATATCTCTAAATCTTTCAGGATCATCAGGTGAATAGAATCCATTGATTAACTGCATTAATACTTTTCTGATATCCATATCTTCATTGAATATCTGCATTGGATCATAACCACCATTATTTTCATAATTGATTACTTCATCACTTGATAAACCAAATATAAATGCATTATCAATTCCAACCTCTTCAACGATTTCAACATTAGCACCATCCATTGTTCCAAGAGTTAAAGCACCATTTAACATAAATTTCATATTACCTGTTCCTGATGCTTCCTTAGATGCTGTAGAAATCTGTTCTGAAACATCTGCTGCCGCAAAAATAATTTCTGCATTTGATACACGATAATTTTCAATAAATACAACCTTAATCTTACCATTAATTGATGCATCGTTGTTAATTACATCAGCAACGCTATTGATTAACTTAATTGTAAGTTTAGCAATCTTATAACCTGCAGCTGCCTTTGCACCAAATATAAATGTTCTTGGATAGAAATCCATATCCGGATGTTCTTTAATCTGGTTATATAAGTACATAACATGTAAAATATTAAGTAACTGACGTTTATATTCATGAAGTCTCTTAACCTGAACGTCAAATATTGAACGTGGGTCTACATCAATACCATTATGTTCTTTAATGTATTTAGCAAGACGAACCTTGTTCTGATATTTAATATTTGCAAATTCAGCCTGAGCTTTCTTATCATCTGCATAAACTTCAATTCCCTGAATCTTAGGTAAATCAGTAATCCAGTCATCTCCTACTTTTCCTGTTACCCATTCTGCTAACAATGGATTTCCGTGAAGCAAGAATCTTCTCTGTGTGATGCCATTTGTCTTGTTGTTAAACTTCTCTGGGAACATTTCATAGAAATCTCTAAGTTCCTGTTTTTCAAGAATTTCTGTATGAAGTTTTGCAACACCGTTAACTGAAAATCCTGCACAAATAGCTAAGTTAGCCATCTTAACCTGACCATCATAAATAATAGCCATCTTTTCAATCTTTCTATGATCTCCAGGGTATTTATTTTCAATGTCTATAATGAATCTTCTGTTGATTTCTTCAATAATCTGATAACATCTTGGAAGTAATCTTGAGAATAATTCAATTGGCCATTTTTCAAGTGCTTCACTCATAATTGTGTGGTTAGTGTAAGCACAGCACTTAGATGTAATTGCCCATGCTTCATCCCATTCTAATAAATATTCATCCATTAATAATCTCATAAGTTCTGCAACTGTAAGTGTAGGATGAGTATCGTTCATCTGGAATACTACCTTTTCAGGAAGCTTGCTTAAATCATCATGTTTTGTCAAATATTTCTTGATTGCTGTCTGTAAGCTTGCTGAAATAAAGAAATACTGCTGTTTTAATCTTAATTCTTTACCTGCATAATGATTATCATTTGGATAAAGAACTTCAGTGATTGTCTTAGCAAGATTTTCCTGTTCAACAGCTGCCATATATGCACCTTTGTCAAATTCATCTAAATTAAAATGTACAATTGGTTCTGCATCCCAGATTCTAAGTGTATTAACTACGTTGTTTCCATAACCTACGATAGGCATATCATAAGGGATTGCACGAACTGCCTGATATCCCTCCTGGATAAAGTAGTTTCTTCCGTCTCTGTGTTCAACTCTTACGAATCCGCCAAATTTTACTTCGCAGGCATATTCTTCTCTCTTTATTTCTAATGGATTAACATGTCTTAACCAATCTTCAGGGATTTCCTTCTGATATCCATTTTCAATCTTCTGCTGGAACATACCATATTTGTATCTTATACCACAACCGTAAGCCGGATATCCTAATGTAGATAAACTGTCAAGGAAGCAGGCTGCAAGACGACCAAGACCACCATTTCCAAGTGCTGCATCAGGTTCCTGATCTTCAATTACGTTTAAGTCTAAACCAAGTTCTTCGATAGCTTCTTTGATTTCATTTCTACTTGATAAATTGATAATCATATTTCCCAATGCTCTTCCCATAAGGAATTCCATTGATAAATAATATACTGTTTTAGCATCAGCCTTTTCATATGCTTTCTGTGTAGCAATCCACTGATCAATAACGATATCTTTTACTGCATATGCAACTGCTACAAACTTATGTCTGTCTGACACTTCTTCCAGAGTTTTTCTGTAAAGCATCTTAGCTTCATCACGGACTTTTTTCTTAAATTCTTCTTTAAAGATTTCAGCCTCTGTCTTCACTGTTTTTGCCATTTAGTTTTCCTCCATAATTATTTACGGTACTTTTCTTATCTTAAGTATTAAGTGACGAATAGAATATTATCCGTCACTTTACAAAGCTATCTGTTAGTATATTTATTCGGGTTAAGTATTACTGCACTTTTTCTACACCAAGAGTAACTTTCTCACCGTTAATATTCCACTCTTTCGAGTACCCTTCGATTTTATCAAAAACGATTTCATTTGCCAACACTTCAGCCTTAATTTCGTCTAAATTGTCAGTAACTACTTTAATAATTGAATCGTTTTTAGAAACATTAACTACGATTTTATCCATGACCTCAAATCCGGCTTCTTTTCTCATAGTCTGAATCTTACTGATTATTTCTCTTACAAAACCTTCTTCAATTAATTCAGGTGATAAATTAGTGTCTAACACTACAGTAATATTGTTGTCACTTTCTGATACATATCCTTCAACCTGAGCTGTATCAATTAATAAATCATCTTTTTCAAGAACAACTTCTGTTCCATCGAAATCAAATTTTAATGCGCCTTCAGCATTTAACTGTGCCATTGCTTTATTTCCATCTAATTCAGCAAGTGCAGCCTTAATCTTTCCTAATACTTTTCCATATTTAGGTCCAACTGTCTTAAGCTGTGGTTTAAATGAATATGAAGTAAATGCACTTACATCATCTGTAAATTCAACAGTCTTAACATTTAATTCATCTTCAATGATTTCTTTGTAGAATTCAGATAAATCAAATTCTGCCTTAACCATCATCTTTCCGATAGGCTGTCTGTTCTTAATACCTGATGCATTTCTACATGCTCTACCCATTACTACAACTTCAAGAACATTTTCCATGTTTTCTTCTAATTCTTTATCAATGAAAGCTTCATTAACTTCAGGGAAGTCACATAAATGAATACTTTCAGGTGCTGTTGCGTCTACATTCTTAACGATATTCTGATAAATATCTTCTGTCATAAATGGAATCATAGGTGCTGCTGCCTTTGATACAGTTACAAGTGCTGTATATAATGTCATGTATGCATTAATCTTATCCTGTGGCATATCTTTCGCCCAGAAACGTTCTCTTGAACGTCTTACATACCAGTTACTCATATCATCTACAAAATCATCTAATGCTCTTGCAGCTTCAGGGATTCTGTAATTTGCAAGATTATCATCAACTGATTTAACCATAGTGTTAAGTTTTGATAATAACCATTTATCCATAACACTTAACTTATCATAATTAAGTGTGTATTTTGTTGGGTCAAACTGGTCAATTTCAGCATATAAAACATAGAAAGCATATGTGTTCCAAAGTGTTCCCATGAATTTACGCTGTCCTTCCTGAACTGCTTTTCCATGGAAACGGTTTGGAAGCCATGGTGCTGAGTTAGTATAGAAATACCATCTTATTGCATCTGCTCCATACTGTCCTAATGCTTCGAATGGATCAACCGCATTACCCTTTGACTTACTCATCTTCTGACCATTTTCATCCTGTACATGACCAAGTACAATAACATTCTTATATGGTGCTTTGTCAAATAATAATGTTGATTCAGCCATTAATGAATAGAACCATCCTCTTGTCTGGTCTACAGCTTCTGAAATAAAATCTGCCGGGAACTGCTGTTCAAATAAGTCCTTATTTTCAAATGGATAATGATGCTGTGCAAATGGCATTGCTCCTGAATCGAACCAGCAGTCAATAACTTCCGGTACTCTCTTCATTGTGCCACCACATTTTTTACATTTGAATGTAACTTCATCAATATATGGTCTGTGTAATTCTACTTTTGCATCATCAGGATTTCCACTTCTTTCTGCTAATTCTGCACGGCTGCCAATTGATTCCTGACATCCGCAATCGCAGCATTCCCAGATATTAAGCGGTGTACCCCAATAACGGTTTCTTGAAATACCCCAATCCTGTACATTTTCAAGCCAGTTTCCAAAACGTCCTTCACCTATTGATTTTGGAATCCAGTTTACTGTATTGTTATTTGCAACAAGCTTATCCTTAACTTCTGTCATCTTGATAAACCATGATTCTCTTGCATAGTAGATTAATGGTGTATCACATCTCCAGCAGTGTGGATAATCATGTTCAAACTTAGGTGCGTCGAATAACTGTCCTCTCTTATCAAGGTCAACTAATACCTTAGGGTCAGCATCCTTAACAAATAATCCTGCATAAGGTGTATCGTCTGTAAGCTGTCCTTTATCATTTACAAGCTGTACAAATGGAAGGTCATATTTACGTCCTACATTAGCATCGTCTTCACCAAATGCCGGTGCGATATGAACGATACCTGTACCATCGCTCATAGTAACGTATGTGTCACATGTTACAAAGAAACCTTTCTTTCTCTGCTTATCAGCAATAGCTTTTGCACAATCATATAATGGTTCATATTCTTTATTTTCAAGGTCTGCACCCTTCATTGTTTCTAATACTTCATAAGCCTTTTCATCTTCTGTAGCAAGCTTACCTAATACTGTGTCTAGTAATGCTTCTGCCATATAGTAAGTATATCCGTCAGCAGCCTTTACTTTACAATATGTGTCGTTAGGGTTAACACAAAGAGCTACGTTTGATGGAAGAGTCCAAGGTGTTGTTGTCCATGCAAGGAAATAAGCATCTTCTCCAACAACCTTAAATCTAACGATTGCTGAACGCTCTTTTACTGACTTATATCCCTGTGCAACTTCCTGCGATGAAAGAGGTGTTCCACATCTAGGGCAATAAGGTACAATCTTAAATCCTTTGTATAATAACTTCTTATCCCAAATATTCTTAAGAGCCCACCATTCAGATTCAATGAAATTGTCATCATAAGTTACATATGGGTTATCCATATCAGCCCAGAAACCAACTGTTCCTGAGAAATCTTCCCACATTCCTTTATATTTCCATACAGATTCCTTACATTTCTTGATGAAAGGTTCCATACCATATTCTTCAATCTGTTCTTTTCCATTTAATCCTAATAACTTTTCTACTTCAAGTTCTACAGGAAGTCCATGAGTATCCCATCCTGCTTTTCTTGGAACCATATATCCCTTCATTGTTCTGTATCTTGGGATCATATCTTTAATAACACGTGTTAAAACGTGTCCGATATGTGGCTTTCCATTAGCTGTTGGAGGTCCGTCATAAAAAGTATATGTTGGTCCCTGCTTTCTGCTTTCCATACTTTTTTCAAAAATGTCATTGTCTTTCCAGAATTTTTCTGTTTTCTTTTCTCTTTCTACAAAGTCGAGATTTGGTGATACTTTGTTGTACATATTTTTTACTCCTTTACTAAGTATTAAATAAGTTTCTTAAAAATTTGCTGTAATAAAAAGAAAAGACATCCGCCCATAAAGGACGAATGTCTGTTATTCGTTTAACCACCTTTACAGCATACTTAAGTTTCCTTGCATATGTGTTCCCTGTAACGGAGGAAATCCGTCAACTCCTACTTAAATAACTTCCGTCAAATTAAGTCAGTCGTTATTCAGTCATTCATTCGGGTTGAAACTCCGGAGTGATATTCATATACCAGTTACTTGTATCCGGCTTCCACCATCCCGGACTCTCTATTACTTTTACTACTATATTACTGTCTCCATCAAAGTCTTTATCATATTGCGAACAAATTCGCTTTCTATGTCTCTTGACACTTACATTATATTATAGTATCGCATTTATTAATTTGTCAATTATAAAATTATTGATATCAAGTTAACTACTTAAATTTATTTAGCACTAAATATAATCATTTTAAATTTATCACATTTATATTTTATCATAACTTTAATTTGCCTGCGATGGCTTAACTATTCCGTTTCCCCATCCATATTCAACTTCCTTATAATTGTTATTTACAATCTTTAAAATTTTGTTGAACAAATAGTTGTGTGCTATAACTGTATTCATCTTAGAACCCTGATATAAATCATCTGCTATATTATACATAGAGAAAGATTTTATGTCACCATAAGCTATTGTTCCATCTTCTAAAATTGCATAAGGTCTTACATAATATGTCATACTATATCCCTGTGCTGAAAAATCAGATATATTCATTGTTCTTGCATAATATGATGCTGTCTGTGAATCTCCATAAACCTTGTCTAATTTGCCCTTTGCAGTTGCTGCACAATTATATACATATTTATTATCGCTGTTTATAATCATATCATTTACAGAAATAGGATTTTTTTCTGTAACTACTCCATAAATAACTCCGACTTCACTTACTTTAATATTCTCAATTGCATTCTCTACAGAATAAATACTTCTAATACCTATTGCACCATCAACGCCACCAAAACATGTACTCATCTGATTTCCTTCAATCTTTAAGGAATCTGTTAATATTGGAGCCTTAATATTATATACGGCAACTTCATATATAGAATATCCATATGTTAAGTTTCTGGCTGTTCCCGTAATTCGTATGTATCTTGCTGTCTTTCCATTATTAAATACAATCTCATCCAAACGATTATTTTCTGAAGCAGCATCTCTTATGTCAGCAGCTGTAGTATAATTGTTGCCATCTGTAGAAAGTTCAATAATGTAATCCCTTGCATTAGCTGCTTCCCAATTAATTGCTACTTTTTTCAAGCCGGAATATACCTGACCTAAATCAACAACTATGTTCTGAGGATCTTTATATTCACTTCCCCATCTTGTCCCCATATTTCCATCAACAATATTTTTAGCTGAATTCTGTCCTGATGACGCAACGACATTTTCATTTCCTGTTATGATATTCTTATATGCAACCGAATCTATTTTAATATCAGTGTCGTACTTATAATTTCCATTAACCTGAGTGCTTGAATATTCATAATCCTTTTCACCAAGATAATACTCTTTAGACCATTTTACTTTTAACCATTCAACACGATTTTCAAGCCAATCTCTTAAATAATTAACAGCTGCATCAAATGATGCCCATCCGATATTTGCATAACTATATCCGTCTGCTGAATCTTTTACTGTTTCACTCCATCCGGCTCCGCCATTTTCAACGGCAGTGTAATTTCTTCTGTAAGAATTTCCATATTCTTTAAGAAGTGTATTTATCTCACTATTATCCCCACTATATAATGCAGTGATATCATCCATTTTTTCATAAAATCTATTTACTACTTTTAATTTAAATTCTTTTATGGATGTTAATTTATCAAACCATTTCATATCAGTTGCTTTCCAATATTTATAGTCTGTAGCTGCATCTCCATAGTAATGAGGGGCTACATTTCCACTTGAGAGGTCAAAATCCCATGCCGGGCCTGCGTATATTTTATACTTTTCATCACCTGTCTTTTTTGTAATGTAAAATCTTGTTGAGCTATATGCAATATCCTGATTTTTAAATATTTCACTTACAAGATAAAAATTAACAAATGACTCTACATCAATATATTTTTCTACTTTTGAAAAATCACCTGTTGCAAGGGCATCTTCAAAACCATTGAGTATTTTTAAAGTGCTTTCTTTCTTTTTTTGTATTGCCGCAGTGTCTTCCGGTGTATCGGAATCAAACATATCTCCTCTTTCAGGGGAACCTATGTTAAATCTCTGTTCATATCTTGTTGTAATAAGATAATCTACACCTTCTTCATCTTTTTCATTGTTCTCTAACTCAATTAAAATATCATCACTTTCCGGATTTTCCGAATCAATATTAACTCTGTCCGTACCGGCTTCAACGGATTCAACTAAAAGATAATTTCCCATATATCGGCCGTTTAAATATAAGTCAACAAATCTTGACTGTGATGTAAATGGAATTCCAAATGCTGTATTTAAATCCAGTGCAAGTTTGTTTCTTATTAAAGATTTATCAAATGCATTTGCAAGAAGGCTCCATTTCTTTGCTCCTGCTCCGGTACCGTCAAATGCAGAGCTTAAGCCGAACAAATCTTTCTTTTTGTTAAATGTAATATTATATGCTTTTTTGTCTGCTAACGCAGTTGAATTTCCACGCACCTTAATTGTTGTTTTATTTGTAGCATCAACAATATCTTTATACTTTCCCTGATTATCTATTGCTGTAATTGATGCTGTCAATTTTCCCATGTCTTTATTAATTTTTAAGGCGTCTACATTTTTATCCGTTTCAATATAAATCTGGGCAATATCATCATCTCCTGATGAGTTTTCTTTATCAACTATAACTCCTTCTGATTTGTCAGATTCCGTACCATCTGCGTAAACAGCTGTAAGGTAAAATGTATGCTCACCATTTGAATATTTGCTCAATTGCTTATTTGTTAAATATTCACCACTGCTCTTTACAGATTTCACAACAGTTGCCTCATTATCAATATACACGTTATATGATGTTGCATTTTCTACTGAATCGAATTTCAGCACATAAATTCCCGTATACTTTCCATAATTAATAACCTTAAAGTTTGTTGGAGCCTTGGTTGATGTTGACTCCTCAGTTTCATCTGCCCTGGCAATGTAATTGAAATTAACTCCCGATATCATCATAACCATTGCAAGAACTATTGCGAATACCTTTCTTAATTTTTTTTGATTCATAAAATCTGTTATCTCCTTAAATAATTCCCTTTTTCATCAAATCTCTTACTAAATATTTTATCTAATAAAAATGTTTTTCACAATAATAAGCTCATATGGGAAATAATTTTTATAGAGTTATTTTATCTCTGTGAATCATTGCACACAAAAAGCACATTACATTAGCGGCTTCTTTACACTAACGCAACATGCTTTTTTTATATCATAGTTATTTTTCTAATATTCTGATTTTAATTATTTAGTCTTAACTGATGTTTTTCCTGACCATTTTCCATATACCTTTTCATCATTTGAAACAGCATACCCTCTTACTCTTATATAATATTTTTTGTTACTCTTTAATTTTTTCAAAACAACTGTTGTCTTTGCTACATTAATTGTCTTTGTTGTCTTTTTTGTAAACTTCTTACTTGTTGAATACTGAACAATATATCCTTTGGCATTTGTTACTCTTTTTAAGGTTATCTTAATTTTCTTTTTTAATGATTTCTTTTTAGTAATCTTTGCCTTTCCAACAGTTAAAATATTTTTATCAGCTGTCGGTTGTATAGTTGACTGATTTGCTCCGTCATTATTTGTTGCTTCTGTAACTTTTATTGTCTGTTCCTGTTTATTAGTAGTCTGCTCAGGCTTCTTTGTAGTTGTTTCTGCAATCTTAGTTGTTGTCTCAGGCGTTTTTGTTGTCTGTTCCTGTTTATTTGTAGTCTGCTCAGGCTTCTTTGTAGTTG
>NZ_FR878158.1:0-29179 GCF_000434315.1 Eubacterium sp. CAG:156
AAAATCAACGTGTTTGCTATGAAAAAATCTGTCGGCTGGGGAAAGGAAAATCAACGTGTATGCTATGAAAATATCTGCCGGCTGGGGAAGAAATTCAAAATATAAAACATAATCAAATTAACATATGATATAATTTAATCACAATATGAAAAGAAAAATTATGGAGGCAATATGGAAAAAGTAATAGAGGTAAAAAATCTAACTAAAGAATATAAAGAACAAAAGGCAGTTGATAATTTATCATTTGATGTATATGAAGGAGAAATATTAGGATTACTTGGACCTAATGGAAGTGGTAAAAGTACAACTATAAATTCAATTTTAGCATTGCTTAAATATCAGAACGGAAGCATAAAAATATTTGGTAAGGATATGAAACCCGATTCGTACGATATAAAATCGAAAATTGGAGTCATTTTTCAGGAGGTTGCAGTATTTAATGAATTAAATGTATATGACAATATAAACTATTTTTGTGGATTATACATAGAAGATAAAAATATCAGAAAGCAATATGTAGAAGATGCCATTGAATTAGTAGGACTTGGTGAATTTAAAAAATATTTGCCAAAACAACTTTCAGGGGGACTTTTAAGAAGATTAAATATTGCCTGTGGAATAGCACATAAACCAAAACTTATTTTTCTTGATGAACCAACAGTAGCAGTCGACCCACAGAGTAGAAACAATATTTTAGATGGAATTAAGAAATTAAGAGACGATGGTGCCACAATAGTTTACACAACACATTATATGGAAGAAGTAGAGATACTTTGCGATAGAATTATAATTCTTGATAAAGGAAAAATAATAGCTCAGGGAACAAGCGAAGAACTGAAACAACAGGCAAATATTGAAGAAAAAATAGAACGTGTAGGACCTACATTAAATGATGTATTTTTGAAATTAACAGGAAAGGAATTAAGAGATTAATGTTTATTCATAATTTGAAATATACGATAAAAACATTGTTTAAAAATAAAATATTAGTCTTTTGGACATTTGCCTTTCCGATTATTCTTGGAATATTTTTCAATATGGCATTTTCCAACATAGAAAAAGATGAAGTATTAAAAGTGTTTGATATTGCAGTCGTAGATAATGACGAATTTGAAACGCAGGAAATATACAAAAACGCATTAAAAGAATTATCTGATAATGATAATAAAGATAAATTATTTAATATTAAATATGTAAGTAATAAAAAAGCAGATTCACTATTAGATGATTCTAAAATTGAAGGATATGTTGTATTTAAGAACGACGAACCACAGGTTGTAGTAAAGGCAAATGGTACATATCAAACATTACTTAAGTTTGTCATAAATGAAATCAGACAGAATGAAACAATAGTAGAAGAATTGACCGAAAAAAATATAGAAAACGAAATAGCAAACGGAAATTTTACATTTGATACAGACAAAATAGTAAATCAAATATTAGACAAAATTAATAATGAACAAGTTAATTTGAAAAATATTTCTAATTCAAATTTAAGTTATATGCAAATAGAATATTATACTTTAATTGCGATGATGTGTATGTATGGTGGGATATTCGGGTTGACTGCAATAAATAACTGTCTGGCGAATATGAGTAGCAAGGGAAAAAGAATTTCCGTGTCACCAAATAAAAAAAGCACAATTATTTTGAGTTCGACTATAGGAAGTTATGCGGTAAGTCTGGTAGGACTTGCGGTACTTATGGCATTTTTGACATTTGTAATAAAAGTTGATTTTGGAGAAAATCTTTTGTTAATTATTTTACTTTCCATGGTAGGAGATCTGGCAGGAATTGCACTAGGGGTAGTAATTGCTTCAATATTCAGAGTGTCAGAAGGTGCTAAGACAGGAATAACTATTGCTGTTACAATGTTCTTTTCTGTTTTTTCAGGAATGATGGGAGTTACATTAAAATATGTAATTGATAAAAATGTGCCTATAATTAATCTGATAAATCCAAATAACTTAATAACTGATGGCTTTTATTCATTATACTATTACGATACTTTAGACAGATATTTTAGAGATATCATTTATTTGATTATATTTATCATAATTTGTCTATTAATTTCGTTTGTTAGCTTAAGGAGGGAAAAGTATGACAGTATTTAAGACTATTTTAAAGATATTAAATAAATTAAAGGGAATGATTATTTTATATACTGCCATACTTGTTGCAATAACAGCGCTTAATCAGACATCAGGTAATAATATGACAAATTTTGAAGATTCAAAACCAAGTGTGTTAATTGTAAATAAAGACAGTGAAGATAATATTGCTAAAGGCTTTGAGGATTATATAAGTAAACATTCAGAAATAAAAGATATAGATACAAAAGACGAAGACAAAATAAATGATGCAATTTTTTACAGAGACGTAAATTATGTAATTTATATACCAAAAGATTTTGGAAAAAATTTATTAGATGGAAAGAATCCTTCGTTGGAATATAAATCATGTGGTGATGAATATTCTTCATATGCCCAAATGATGGTGGAAAAATACATAAAAACCGTGCTTATTTACAAGGATTATTATAGTGGAGCTGAGTTAATTTCAAAAGTAAATAAAGTTGTGGACAAAGATACAAAGGTTTATATGAAAACGACTTTAGATACATCAAAGTTAAGCAGCATGACACAGTATTTTAATATCCTAAATTACGCCTTGCTTGCAGGATGTGTGTATTGCATCAGTATGATTTTAGCAAGTTTAAATGATGAGACTGTAAGAAAGAGAACAATTATAAGCAGTTTCAATTACAAAAAATATAATAGAATCGTACTATTATCAAATTCCATAGTAATATTTGCAATGTGGATTTTATATATGATTTTGGCATTGATTTTGTTTAAAGACTTAATGTTTAGTTCAAATGGTTTAGGCTATGTTATAAATTCATTTGTATTTACGATATGCAGTCTGACCATAGGATTTTTAATTGGAAATATTACGCAGAATAAGAATGCTATTGGTGGAATAGTAAATGTAATAGCACTCGGCACATCATTTCTTTGTGGATGCTTTGTGCCATTTGAATACATGCCTGATTATGTATTGAAAATAGCACATATATTGCCAACATATTATTATGTAGCAAATAACCAACTGATAAAAACTATGGAAGTTTTTAATTTTGAAAGCATTAAACCATTGTTAATAAATGGGGCAGTTATAGTAATTTCCAGTTTTATATTTGTCGCAGTAACAAATTATGTAAGTAAAAGAAAACAGATAATAAATTAAGAATTTTAAAAATGCTATTTTATAGTTTTTTATCAAAAATACCCGGTTGTGAAAATGGTTCACAACCGGGTATTTGTTTTTATTATTTGCTACATTCTAAAACAAAGGCTTTAGCAGCAACTTCGGAATTTTCATAGACACCTGCTCCTAAATAATTAGCCTCCATTCTGAAAGTTTTTTAAAACTTATAGTCCTTCTTTAATACAGTTATTAAAATTGATAATACCTGTTTCATATTAATAGGCTTTGGTATATGAGCATTCATTCCGGCTTCTTTACATGCCTTTATGTCTTCAGCAAATGCATCAGCAGTCATTGCTACAATAGGAATATTTCGTATATACGCATCTTCGTTTTTCCTGATTTTACGTGTAGCTTCTTTTCCGTTCAGTACAGGCATTTGGATATCCATTAAAATTAAGTCATAAAAGCCTTTGGAAGAGGAAGTCAAAGTGTTTATGCATTCAAGACCATTTACGGCACGGTCACATGAAACTTTATATTCGGAAAGCATTGTTTTAATAATTTCCCAATTTAAATCATTGTCTTCTGCAACAAGTACATGTAATGAAGAAAAATCATAATTTTTTTCATATAATGAATCCGGATTTACTGTATCTAAATGCTTGTGTTCGTTAAGTACTGCTAA
This sequence comes from Eubacterium sp. CAG:156, assembly GCF_000434315.1. Taxonomy (NCBI): domain Bacteria; kingdom Bacillati; phylum Bacillota; class Clostridia; order Eubacteriales; family Eubacteriaceae; genus Eubacterium; species Eubacterium sp. CAG:156. The sequence goes on from NZ_FR878158.1 coordinate 3,899, forward strand.
ATCAAGGTAAACAGTAAATGTAGTTCCTTTCCTTAATTCACTTTTACAATCAATTGAGCCGTTCATTAAATCTACAAGCTGTTTAATAATGGCAAGGCCTAAACCGGTTCCCTGAATTTTATTAGTTCGACTGTCAAGAGCTCTGGTAAATGAATTATACATTGTTTCCTGAAATTCTTTAGTCATACCGATTCCGTTATCAGAGACAACAATTTTTAGTCGTATTTTTTCGTCATCATCCGGTAATCGTGACTGACTTATATCAAATAAAACTTTTCCACCATTGTCAGTATATTTTACGGCATTAGTTAAAAGATTAGTTATTATTTGATTAAGTCGTAAAGGATCAGCTGACAAAGTTTCGTAAATAATGTCATGCATATTAACCTCAAGCGAAATGCCTTTATATTCAGCCTGAGGGCGAATAATACTAACAACTTCATTTACACAGTCCTTAAGTGAAAAAGGTTCTATAGAAATAGCCATTTTCCCACTCTCAATTTTTGAAATATCTAAAATATCATTTATTAATGTTAAAAGATGATTTCCGGCAAGAGAAACTTTATCCAGACATTCGCCCATATATTCAGGATCATTTAAATGTTTTTTCGCAATTTGAGTCATTCCCAAAACGCCATTCATTGGAGTACGGATATCGTGGGATATAGTGGACAAAAATTGTGTTTTTGCCTGACTTGCATGTTCAGCTTCACTTGCAGCTTTTCTTAAACGATGATTAATTGATAATATGTAAAATGTATCAAGAATTGTTAAAAACAATACTGTTCCACATATAATTGCAACAATACTCCAGTTCATATTAACTGAATCAATATCCTTTACAGGAATATATCCTATGATGTATAAATCTAAATTTTTTCCAAAACTTGAATAGTACCAATAGCAATTTTCGTTACGATAGTCTTTGTATTGAAGCAAGCCACTATCGGACGATTTAATTTTGTTAGCAAGCTCGTCGACTTTATTGTAATCATTTTGAAAATTGTATCCGCGAATATAGTCATAAAAAGTTCTTGATTTCATCGAAGGAGACTGAATAACATATTCACCGTTAGAGTTAATAAGACTGATTTCTGCTGATTTATATTCAGTTGGAAATGCCCATGCATTTTTTAGGTAATCAACAGGGAGCAATCTTAAAAGCAGGTAAGGCTTTGTCTTATTGTTACCAATATTTAAATAAACTCTAGTACCAACACTGATGACAGTCTGTTGTAGTCCGTCAACGCGATATTTACCAAGAACATAAACCTGACCGGATTGTGATTTAAATATATTCTGCATTTTTTTAATCATTGCATGACATGCATTGGTATCTGTATCATAAAATGTTTTGTAACAGTTAACAGAGTAATTTCCATTTTTATCTGCAATAGTAGAAATAGCTGAGAAGTCATCCATATCAACGAAGTGTGCATAGCGGTTGCCCTGTGTGTTAATATTCTGTACAAATTTTATTGCTTCATCTATAGTCATATTATTGCTGGAAATGTAGTGAGCCCAGTTATCGACATATCCTTTTTCTGCATATAAATAGCTTTCAGTAAGCTGTTTCATAGAGTCAGTAGAGTTGCAGAAATTATCTAAACGTAAGGCGATGCTTTTGTTTTCCGTAGTAATAGAATAGGAGTAGGAAGATAAAATTGCCACTACAATTATAATAATATTGTATAAGAGTAAAAGAAATTTTTTGATACTAGTTTTTTTAGTATACTTATTTGTATATTTATTAGCTGAGTTATCTTTTGAATTATCTTGTGTCACAATAATCTCTCCTTTCGCAAAATTTAGTAATAATTTGCTTGCAAAGAAGCAATAAAAGTATTAATTTTCCGAACCAAATTATATTATCTAATTATAACATATTGAGTAAAATTTAACTATAATAATCCCTATAATGTGATACAATATTTAAGGTATGACTGAAAAAGGAAAGGATAAAAATTAATGGAAAAAAAGAGGGACGGGTTTAAGAGTAGAACAGGCTTTGTAATTGCATGCATAGGGTCAGCAGTAGGAATGGGAAATATTTGGAGATTTCCTTATATGGTGTCAGACTGGGGAGGTATGACATTTTTAATCCCATACGTTTTATTTGTTATTTTAATTGGGGCAACAGGGCTTATCGAAGAAATGGCGCTTGGAAGAGCTGCTAAAGGTGGACCTATTAAAGCATTTGGCAAATGTACTGAAGTTAGGACAGGTAATAAAAGAATCGGAGAAGTGATTGGTGCACTTCCGGTTATCGGTTCATTAGCATTAGCAATAGGATATACGGTAGTTGTAGGATGGATATTTAAATATACATATTTAGCAATTACAGGTCAGCTTTCAGATATGGGACATGATATGGATGCTATTGGCGGCATGTTTGGAAGTACAGCTACAAGCTATGGAAATAACTTATGGCTTGTAATCGCAGTAATTGTTACAGCCGTAATAATGGCATTTGGAATCGCCGGTGGTATCGAAAGGGCAAACAAATTTATGATGCCACTTCTTTTTGTATTGTTTTTGGGATTAGGAATTTATGTATTTACGCTTCCGGGTGCAAGTGATGGATATAAATACATATTTACAATAAATCCTAAAGGATTGCTTGACCCGAGATTGTGGATTTATGCATTTGGACAGGCATTTTTCTCATTATCAATAGCAGGAAATGGAACAGTAATTTATGGTTCATATTTAAGTGAATCAGAAAATGTAGTAAGTTCTGCAAGAAACGTAGCAGTATTTGATACAGTAGCAGCATTACTTGCAGCATTTGTAATAATTCCGGGAATGGCTGTTGGTGGAGCAGAATTGTCTTCAGGCGGACCGGGACTTATGTTTATCTATCTTGTAAATGTATTTAATGGAATGCAGGGTGGAAAGATTGTAGGAATAATTTTCTATATTTGCGTTTTATTTGCGGGAATGAGTTCTCTTGTAAATTTATATGAGGCACCGATAGCAACATTGGAAGAAAGATTAAAATTTAAAAGACCGGTAGCTGTTTTGAGTATAGCGGTAGTTGGCTGCGCAGTTGCGCTTGTTATTCAGGGGATTGTTTCAGGATGGATGGATGCAGTATCAATTTATATTTGTCCATTAGGTGCAATGCTTGCAGCAATTATGTTCTTCTGGGTTGCAGGGAAGGATTTTGCAATTAGTGCAGTAAATAAAGGCAATAATAAGCCGATTGGCAAATGGTTTATGCCACTTGGAAAATATGTGCTTGTACCATTAGCGTTTATAGCACTTGTGGCTGGAGCAATGCTTGGAGGAATAGGCTGATAATGTTAAAAAAAGAAACAGCATATTATCATCTTCCCGGATTATTTGAATTTTACGGGTTGTACCGTGAGTTTTTGCCATTGTTTCGTGAACATAGAGAATATTTTTACGACTGGTGCGATATAGGTTCTATATATGGAGCTCCGGCAGATTGTGTTTGGGGCGGAGGCCGTGTCGGATTTGGAGAAAATAATCCAAAAGAAGTTTTAGCATTAATGAAGGAATATGGCATTTCAGCAAGACTGACATTTAGTAATTCATTGTTAAGAACTGAACATCTTTCAGATAAAAAATGTAACTACCTATGCTCTATGTTTGGAGAAAAGAATGAAATACAAAATGGTGTAATAATTCATTCAGATTTGCTATTAGAGTATTTAAAAAATAAATATCCGGAATTCTATTTTGTCTCATCAACAACTAAGGTGTTAATTGATTTTGAGCAATTAAAACATGAGATGAATAGAAATGATTTTCTATATGTTGTTCCGGATTTTCGGTTAAATAAAGAATTAGATAAATTGAATAGGTTATCAGAAAAGCAGAAGGATAAAGTTGAATTTTTATGCAATGAATGCTGTTGGTTTGGTTGTGCTGACAGAAAAAAATGTTATGAAACTGTAAGTCGCAAAAATCTAGGAGAAAAATTTACAGAGCATCGTTGCGTGGCTCCTGATGCAGAGAGTGGCTATAAATTTTCTAAAGCAATGACAAATCCCGGTTTCATTGGTATAGATGATATAAAAAATATTTATATGCCTATGGGCTTTTCAAATTTTAAAATTGAAGGACGAAGCTTAGGAAGTGCTTTGATTCTGGAATTTTTACTTTATTATATGACTAAGCCTGAGTATCAGATTCATGTCAGAGAAAGAATTTACTTGGACAACATGTTGGATTTATTTTAAAAGTAGCATAGTAGCCTGGCATTTGGTTTGTGACTTGGATTTTATCCCAAAAAGATGTTATGTATTTAAGCAAATTTTATTTATATAAATCTGAGCGAGGAAATGGATATGCACATTAAATGTTGAAATTTGTCATTAAAAATGCAAAAGAACTTAAATTAAATGGCATAGTTAATAACTATATGTTATTAGGAATAAGGAGAAGGACATGAAAATAGCTATCGTTGATGATAATGAGGATGACAGAAAGAGACTGCAAGAGGAAATTACAAAAATTTGCGATAACAAATCAAGAAAAGATTTTGAAATCACAGAATTTTTTAGTGGAGAAGATTTTATAAATTTAATAGAGAAAAATGAAAACAAAAAATATTTTGACATTGTATTCTTAGACATTTATATGAATGGAATTACAGGAATTGAAACGGCAAAGAAACTAAGAGAAACAGACAATCAGTCAAAGATAATATTTATCACAACAAGTAATGAATTTGCCAGTGAAAGCTATGAAGTTAAAGCATATGACTATCTGATAAAACCATTTAGTAAAGAACGTATACTTAAAACTATGGAAAGAATATCTGAGGATGAAAAGAATAATAAAAAAATATTAGATTTACCGGATGGACAGATTATACCAATTGATTCTTTATTATATACAACTTTTTCAGGGCATTATGTAACAATTTATCTGATTGATGGAAACAAAATCCAATTAAGATGCACACAGAAAAATTTTGAAGCATGTATACAAGAACATAAGGAACTTATTCAATGCTTTAAAGGAATAGTAGTTAATATTACAAAAGTAGATGGGCTTGAGGAAGACAGATTTAAACTGATAAATAAAGAATATGTTCCAATTAGCAGGAGAAAATATGCAGAAGTAAAGAAATCTTACACAGATTATCTGATAGAGAGATTAAGACAAGGGGAGGATATATAAATGTCTAATTTAAGAATATTTGAGATAATATTATATTCGTGTCTTAATTTAATTCCATACTTAGGACTTGCAATTTATCCCTTTATTGATAAACTACGTTTTTCAAAGAAAACAACAATGTTTTTTGCAATTATTCTTACGATATTTCAAAATGCGATGGGGATATATGCAACAACCTGTTCGCAAAGTCAGAAAGGACTTATTTCCCTAATAAGTACGGTAAGTTATGCAGCGTTCTATTTTATTGCCATAAAAGATTATTTTGGAAAACTTGTATTTGTGCTTCTTATAGTATCAAATTTTGCTAATTTTATTGTAATGGCAGGAAAATGCATGGAAGGTCACATATTCCCACAAATGGCCATACAGAATAACCGTTGGACATTTTCATTATGCACAATAATTGTGCAGATAATATTTGTACCAATTATATTTATATACTTTAAAAAATATATAAAAGGTCTTGCAGACATTAAAATTAATGGAAAAATGTGGAGATACCTATGGATGATACCTGCCACATTTTATTTATTCTGGTATCACGGTCTGTATTTTAACTCTAAATCTTCATTGGAACTTGCTTTAAATTATGTCAGTCTAATATTTACATTTTTAGTAAATGTAGGTGCGCTTTTGGTATATGGAGTATTAATCAGTGCAATGTTTGAATTTGAACACAATTTAAAACTGCGTGATGAAAATAAGCAGCTTGCACTTCAGAATCTTCGTTATGACGAAATGAAAAAACAGATGGATGCAACAAGAAGGGCAAGACATGACTTGAGACATCACATAAGTGTTGTACATGCAATGGCACAGAATAATGAATGCAAAAAAATAGAAGAGTATCTGGGAAAATATCTTAAGCATTCATATTTGAAAAATCCAATTGTATATTGTGGAAATTTTGCATTAAATACGGTGCTTGTATATTATGTGCAGGAGGCTGAAAAATCAGATATAAGTATAAATGTAGATGTTTCTATTCCAAATGAAGTAAATATCAGCGATTCAGATTTGACAGTGTTATTTGGAAATTTGCTCGAAAATGCTATTGATGCATGCAAAAATATTGAAATAGAAAAAAGAAAAATTGATTTAAAAATACATAAACCAAATGCAGAAGCAATAGTATTTTCAATAGATAATACATTTGACGGAAATATAAAAATGAAAGGAAACAGATTTTTGTCAACAAAAGAAAATGGTAGTGGAATAGGAATTGAATCCGTAAAATATGTTGTAAATAAATATGAAGGGGACATTAAAATAGAAATTAACGAAAAGAAATTCTGTGTTAGTGGAGTATTATTGCAACCACCTGAAATATAAAGAAAATATAGACAATAAAAAGGATACCGGCTTTATATGAGTCAGGTATCTTTTTTATTACAACCACTTGATGCCTAAAATTAACCGTTTGACGCCAGAACATAGAATTGAAATATAGTCTTATTCTATAATAAAACATGAAGTAAATTGGAAAAATATACATATCTAAATGGGAGGGCAAATATGAGAAAAAAAGTGACACGATTTTTAAGTATGACACTATCGTTGGCAATGATTTTTACTAATAATTTCATGCCTGTCAGTACATATGCAGCTACTGATAATAGTGAAGAAAACGTAATGTATGCAGACAATATGGCATATGACAAGACTACAGGACACTTGTATAAATTGACAAGTGAGGAAGGAAATTATGAGCGGGTTTTGGCTTTGGCAAAAGAAAGCGGAGGCTATCTTGCATGTATTTCCAATGCAAGGGAAAATGACATTGTTGCGAATGTTATTTCAGAGCAAGGTGATAATACATCATCTTATATTGGACTTATAAGAAATGAAGAAAATCTTGATGAATGGCTGTGGGCAGATGGAAGTGAAGTAAGTTATACTAATTGGAATGATGGCGAACCAAACAACAAGAATGAAAAAGCAGGAGAGGTTTACGATAATAAAAGATCAAATGGTGCAGGAAAGTGGAATGACTGCAATACGACTTCACTTCGCACAGGTGTTATAGAATATGATTCATGTATTCATCCTAAATCACAGAACGTTATAAAGAATAGAACTTTAGCTGACTGTGAACAGGGAGGGTATACCGGAGATGTTTACTGTGGATTTTGTAATGAAAAAATAAGTGACGGCGAAGAGATTGAAGCTAGAGGACATTCTGATGCAGTATTAGATGAAAGCACAGTTAAAGAAGCTACATGTACTGAAACCGGCTATTCGGGTGATAAGATTTGTCCTGTTTGCGACAAGGTATTAGAGCAGGGCGAAGTGCTTAAGGCAAATGGACACAAAGAGGCTGAACAGGTTAGAAATGCCAAAAAAAGCAGTTGCTATCAGAAAGGCTATACAGGAGATAAATACTGTGAAGTATGTGATGAAACTTTGCAGGAAGGAGAGGCAATTCCTAAGCTTGAGCATGAATACGAAAATGATGTATGTAAAAACTGCGGAAGAGTAAATAACGCTCAGGTAGACGTAACATATAGCTTAACGAAAACAATAGATTATCCATATACAGTATTTCAATTTACGGCACCTGAAAGTGGGGGATACACATTTACAGGAGATTCAGAATGGGATAGCTATGGATATCTTTACAAGGCAGATAAATTTAATGATTCCGTAATCAGTGCAGGAATGGAAATGTATTATGCCAAATTAAAGGACAATAATGCATCAACACCACGATTAAAAGATTATTGGAAAAGTGATGATGATAGCGGAATTGGTCCATCGCCTAAGATAACTGCAGAACTAACAAAGGGAGAGACATATTACTTTGTTTTTGGACCTTATATAACAGAATATGGAGATTTTAAGCTGACAATAACGTGTGCGCATACAAAAACGCATGTTGAAGGAAGAACACTTGAAAGCTGTGAGCAGGGAGGCTATACCGGAGATGTTGTGTGCGATATATGTGGAAAAGTAATAGAAAATGGCACTACAGTTGAACCTTCAGAGCATACGCCGGGTGATTTAGAGAATGCCAGAGTGAACAGTTGTTATTTAGATGGCTATACAGGAGATAAACACTGTACGGTATGTAATATGCAACTTCAGCAAGGAGAAGTAATTCCTAAATTCGAACACGAATATGAAAATGATGTATGTAAAAACTGTGGAAGAATAAGAAATGTACAGAAGAATAAAGTATATGATACTCAAATAACTAAAGACTTACCAATTCAGGTAATAGAATATACTGCAGATAAGGATGAATATATTAGTTTTTATTGTAGTAATAAAACCGGTTGGGACAGTTATGGATTCTTATTTGATTCAGAGAATTATAGTGATGAAATGATAAGAAATGAGCTTGATAAATTCTTTGATGAAGACGAATACAAAATACGATTTAATAATGCTCTTGACTCTGATGATGATGGTGGAAACAATGGAGCTCCACAGGTTGAATACGAGCTTACTAAGGGTGAAAAATATTATTTTGTAGTTGTACCTTATGGCTATAATGATGAGTATGAATATGGCGAATTTACCATAACTGTTGGTTGTGCACATTATAATATTCATGTAGAAAATAAAACAATTAATAGTTGTGAAGAAGGAGGTTATACCGGAGATATTATCTGTGATGATTGTGGAGAAACAGTAGAAGAAGGAGTAACCATAGAACCTCACAGTGAACATTCTTATTATGAATATAACAGAAAAGATGCAACGTGTAATGAATATGCAAAGACTTATTACAGATGTAGGTATTGCAATGCTAAGAAAACTGAAATAGATACTAATGCAGGATATGGTTCACATAAATATGAATTTGTAGGTAGCATAGAAGCAACATGTACAACAGACGGATATCTTGGAGATTACAAGTGTATATATTGTGGAGAAGAAAGTGAAAATCAGCCTACAAATAAAATTATAAAAGCATATCATGATTATCCGGAAGGAAGCAGAAATCAATATTTTATATATGATTATAATATGGTCAAGGCAACATGTGAAAAGGATGGTTATACCGGCGATGTATACTGCCCAATTTGTAAAGAAACAATAGAAAAAGGCAAAGTAATAAACAAATTAGGTCATTCATTTAAAGATGGTGTTTGCGAGGAATGTGGTGCAGAAGAAGAATTCGTAAAACAACAAAAAGACGGATATTTTGAAATTACTACATTTGAAGACCTGATATTATATTTGAAAAATATTTACAGTGGTATTAATGGAAAACTTATGAGTGACATTACATTCCCTGAAAACTATGAGGATGAAGATGATCTTATAGGAAATGTGAATGCAGTAAATATTATTTTTGATGGTAATGGCCATTCGATATCAGGAATCAACCAAAGAGGAGAAAACAGACCATTATTTAATTTTGTTTATTCTAGTGAAATAAAGAACATTAATATTAAATATGTAAATGAAAACTTTACAAGTGGAATGGCTACAGACATAGCAATTGGAGCAAAAAATTCAGTTTTTAGAAACTGTAGTGTTAGTGGTAACAAAAATCTTAATAACCTTAATGACTGTTTATCAGCAATGGTTTGTTTTGCGGATAATTGTAAATTTATCGGTTGCACAAATAATGCTAATGTTACAGGTACGGGATCAGGTGGAACAGCAGCAGGAATTGCATATATAATAACTGAAAATACTATTGTAGAAGATTGTGTGAACAATGGAAAATTATCTATGCAAAATGGCATGGCAGCAGGAATTGCAGTCAATGTATATTCAAGCACAATTAAGAACTGTATAAATAATGGTAGTATTAATGGCTATAATATAGCAAGCGGAATAGTAATTGATGTTCAGGGAGACCTTATTCCGGGGACAACTGAGATATCAGGTTGCATAAATAAGGGAAGAATAGAAGCAAATAGTTACTATGATTATTATGCATCCGGAATCTGTTCTAAATATAAAGGTAATTTTGATTCACCGGGGAAACTAATAATAAGTAATTGTGTAAATGAAGGATATGTCAAAGGTGGTACAGTAGCCGGAATTATTTGTGAAGCCAATGGAAAGTTAGAAATAACAAGTTGTGAAAACAATGGAAATATTGATGGAGATGATAGCGCAGCAGGAATCTGTGAATATATAAATAATGCACAGAATCACAACAAAATAAAAATTAGTAATTGTAAAAATAACGGAGATATATCAGCAGAAAGTGCAGCCGGAATAGTTGATTATGGATATTACTTTGATATTAACAATTGTATAAATAATGGAAATATTTTATCTGACAGATATGGCGGAGGAATATTAGCATATGTATATGGTGTAAATGGTTCTGAATTAATTAATAATGGCGATATAAATGCATACGAATATGCCGGAGGAATTTGTGCATATGATGAAGGAAAATCAACGTATGATAAATTATACAATTCAGGAAAAATTGATACTAGAAATATTGCAGCAGATAAGAATAGTCTTGTAAATTCTGATGAAGAAATAAACGTAACTAACTCAGAAGAAAAACATGTACATAACTATGATAGCGAAGCAAATATTATTAAAGCAACATTAGAAGCTGACGGTTACAGGGAATTTAAGTGTTATTGTGGTGACAGTAAAAAAATTGCAATAAGCAGAATTGATAGTGTTAATATTTCAAATGAAAAATATGAATACACTGGAAATTCAATTGCATTACCAACAGTAACAGTTACTGATGCAGCTGGTGAAATTGTATCAGACCAGTATTATACAGTTACATTTAAAAATAAAACTACAGGTGCTGTGGTTACTGAAATTAAGGACACAGGAACATATGAGGTTATAGTAACATTTAATACATTATATGAAGGTGAAGTTGCAAAAGAAATTACAGTTGTAAATAATTCCGGAACAACTCCGGCAGATACAACACCGGGAGGTACAAATAATTCCGGAACAACAAATGTAAGCAATTCTGATACAACAAACAAAACAGACAATGATAACTCTGTTACAAAACCGGGCAAAGTTAAGAAGGTGACAACAAAGGTTAATAAGAAAAAGAGTGTTATCATTAAATGGAGAAAACAGAAAGCTGTTACAGGATATCAGATTAGATATTCAGTTAACAAAAAGATGAAAAAAGCAAAAATTAAAACTATTACAAAGAATAATGCAAAAGCTGTTCTTAAAAAATTGAAACCTGGAAAATACTTTGTTCAGATTCGTGCATACAAAGTGGTGAACGGAAAGAAAGTAGCAGGAAAATGGAGCAGCAAAAAAGTGGTAGTAATAAAGAAGTAGAGAACAAAAAAGCTAATTAAATATAAGCAGAAACTAATTACAAGCAGAAATTAAGACTGTGAAAAATATTTAAATGCTCCCTTCAAGAAAGATAAGTGAAATAGTAAAAATCACTTGCTTTATAGAAGGGAGCATTTTTATGTGAAAATGCTATACTATTATTTCTTTTGTAATAAAAATAATCTGTTCATACCATCCTGCCACGGATAAGGAAATTCAAGATAGCGAATAATCTCATAATGTTTTTCAAAACTTTGCTTCCATGAAGCAGTATCTAACTCACGATATCTAAGAACGCCATTCTCCTCGAAAAGATTATCCTTTATCTGAGTGAATCCCCATGCCTTCATATCAGATTTCTCATAATATGGATTGAGTTTAACGAACATAAGTCCTGAAGGAACAAGCAAATCCGTAAGCCGTCTAAAAGTCTTTAAAGCAACATCCTTAGGCATAACATCTAAAACGTTAGACAAAATAATACCATCAAAACTATTACTATTATAATTATCAAAAAAAGAAATATCGCCAATTTGGAAATCAAGATTGTGATAATTGTTTACGGAAGCAAATTTTTTGGCAAATTCAATTCCTGTTTCAGATAAATCCACTCCTAGTCCTGAATCTGTATTTCCAAATTCATAGCACTGAAAAAGAATATCTCCTGTTCCACAACCAAAATCTAATATGTTTTTGCATTTGCTTGCAAATATATCAAGGCAAATATCAAACATAGGCTCAACAGATAATGATTTTCCCTTTAAATCTACAATTTTACAATTAGAATAAACATCATTCCACATGTTTATTGAACGATCGTAATCACGCTTGATAAAGTCTCCATTATTAGCGGTATTGTCAGAAGAATCGGATAATTTGTTGATATTTTTTTGAAATTTTGATTCCATTTTAATTCACCCCACTTCTAAGAAAAAAATTGATTGATAATAGAATAATTATAACTTATTAAAAAATATTTTGTTATTTTTATTTTTACAAGTATACAATTTTATTTTTATTTTTGATATAGTGAATAGTGAGATTGTAGAGGAACTAATGATGAAAATGGGGAGAGGAAAAAAATTATGACATTACAGGAATTTATTACCAAATTCAATGTAAAATTAAATAAACAACAGTTAGAAGCAGTGCAGAGCGTTGAAAAACCTACACTGCTTTTAGCTGTGCCGGGAAGCGGAAAAACAACAGTTTTGGTTACAAGATTAGGTTATATGATTTACTGCATGGGAATTAGACCGGAAGAAATTCTTACGGTTACATATACAGTGGCTGCGACAAATGACATGAGAAAAAGATTTGCGGCTATATTTGGAGTTGAACTTGCTAAAAGACTCGAATTTAGAACTATAAATGGAATATGTGCAAAAATAATAGGATATTATGGAAGATGTGTTGGGAAAAAGGCTTTTGATTTAGTGACTGATGAGAGTTATAAAATTAAACTTTTGTCTGCCATTTACACAGAACTTATTCATCAATATCCAACAGAAAGTGATTTAAAAAATATAAGCACATTAATTACTTACATAAAAAATATGCAACTTTCAAAAGAAGAGATAGATAAAGTTGGTAACGAACAGGACATACCACTTTTAAAAATTTATAGCGCATATTGTGATGAAATGAAAAAGCAATCACTTATGGATTATGATGACCAAATGGTGTATGCCCTGACTATGCTAAAAGTATCGCCACAGATTTTAGAATATTTTCAGGAAATGTATAAATATATTTGTGTGGATGAGGCACAGGATACCTCTAAAATTCAGCATCAGATTATCGCCTTACTTGCAAGTAAATATAAAAAAGTATTTATGGTAGGAGACGAAGACCAAAGTATTTATGGGTTTAGGGCAGCCTACCCTGAGGCACTTCTTTCATTTGAAAAAAATTATAAAGACGCAAATGTATTGCTAATGGAAGAAAATTTCAGGTCAAATGCAAAAATTGTTACTGCAGCAGACAGATTTATACAAAAAAATAAATTCAGACATGAAAAACACATGAAGGCATTTAGAGAAGCAGGGGCATACATACAGAAAATTCATTTGAAAAACCGACGGTCACAATATACATATTTGACAAAAGTGGCTGAAAATACAGACACGGAAACAGCAGTTCTTTATAGAGACAATGAAAGTATTATTCCGTTGGTTGATTTACTCGAAAGAAAAGAAATTCCATATAAGATAAAAAATGCGGACCTTACATTTTTTTCACATCGAGTTGTTATGGATATAAAAAATATAATCAGATTTGCAATAGAACCGGCAAATACAGAAATATTTATGCAAATGTTCTACAAGATTAGTACATATATGAGTAAGGCGGTGGCGATAGAGGCATGTAAAATAAGTGTTGAAAAAGGAATGACAATTTTAGATGCGGCACTTGATTATGGAAAGATTCCGGCGGGAACGCGAAAAAGTATAAAATCAATGCAGACGCATTTGAACAGATTGCTTGAAGAGAGTGGAAGCAAGGCAATTTACAGGATTATACATTTTATGGGGTATAAGGACTATTTGAAAAGAGCAAATATAAATGATAGCAAATTAAGTATAATACAGGCGATTGCATATAATGAGCCGTCAGCGGTAGCTTTAATAAACAGACTTGATGAACTGGCAATGTTAATAAAAGAAAAGCCATATGATGCAAATTGCAAATTTGTTTTATCAACTATTCATTCAAGTAAAGGTTTAGAGTATGACAAAGTATATATAATGGATGTAGCGGATGGCATTTTCCCGGAAAATGTAATAGCGAATTATGAAAATAGTAAGAAAAAAGACGATGAAGCAAAAGAATATGAAGAGGAAAGAAGACTATATTATGTTGGAGTGACAAGAGCCAAAGATGAACTTTGCATATTCGAATTCGATGATGGCTCAACATTTACAAATGAACTGCTGGGACTAAAAACATCAGAGAATACAGGTTGTTCATTTGTGGAAGAAAAAATGTCCAACTCAAGAGATTTATCAAATTTTTCAATTGATTATAAAGAAAAAATTTCTAAAAAATCTCAAGCTTATAAAAATAGTATAGATTTAACAAAACCAATTTCATATCAGAAAACAGAAGCAAAGCACAAAAAAGTAACGGAATCGGAGTATGCTGACAAAATTGAAGAAATATATTTGACAGGAACAATAGTGCATAAAAAGTATGGATTGGGAAAAGTACTTAAAATATCCGGAGATTTGCTAAAAATTGAGTTTGAAGGAAAAATTACTAAGTGCAAATTGAAGTTTATGATGGAACACAATTTAATTGAGTAAAAGGTAATTAATTCAATGTGGGACGGAGTATAATTTAATTGGGTAAAAGATAATTAATTTAATGGGGATGGAAAGTAGTTTAAAGAATTTAATTTAATGCACGATGGAGCATAATTTAAAAGATATTATATGAAATATGTTTTATTCGCATGTTGTCTTGTGAAAAAGAAAATAATTATATATAATATCAGAGGATTTAAAGGTTAAAAATTATTAAAATAAAATTTGGAGATTAAAATGGACGAAAATTTGAAAAAAGAAATAGAAAACAGAAGAACATTTGCAATCATTTCCCACCCGGATGCAGGTAAGACAACGTTAACAGAAAAATTTCTGTTATACGGAGGTGCAATTAACACAGCTGGTTCAGTAAAGGGAAAGGCAAATTCAAAATATGCGGTTTCTGACTGGATGGGAATTGAAAAGGAAAGAGGAATTTCAGTTACTTCATCAGCATTGCAGTTTAATTATGAAGGATATTGCATTAACATTTTGGATACTCCGGGACATCAGGATTTCTCGGAAGACACATACAGAACTTTAATGGCAGCAGACTCAGCAGTAATGGTAATTGACGCTTCAAAGGGTGTTGAAGCACAGACAATTAAGCTTTTCAAAGTTTGTGTAATGAGACATATTCCAATTTTTACATTTATAAATAAGATGGATTTGGAAGCAAGAGATCCATATGAACTTTTAGAAGAAATTGAAAATGTTTTAGGAATAAAGACATGCCCAATTAACTGGCCAATAGGTTCAGGTAAAAGATTTAAAGGTGTTTACGATAGAGATACAAAGAAAATATCAATGTTTCAGGCAGTATCTGTCGGTGGTGCAAAAAGTGCAGCAGAAACAACTTATGATTTAGAAGATGAAGCGTTCAAAGGTGAAGTTGGGGATGAATTATATGACCAGCTTATGGATGATGTAGAATTGTTAGACGGAGCAAGTGAACCATTTGATCAGGATTTGGTTGATAAAGGTGAATTATCTCCGGTATTCTTCGGTTCAGCTTTAACTACATTTGGTATAGAAACATTTTTGGAGCATTTCTTAAAAATGACAGAATCACCACTTCCAAGAATGTCAGATATAGGATTAATTGATCCGATAACAGAACCATTTTCAGGATTTGTATTTAAAATTCAGGCAAACATGAACAAGGCACATCATGACAGAATTGCATTTATGAGAGTATGTTCAGGCAAATTTGATGCTACAAAAGATGTGTTCCATGTACAAAGTGGAAAGAAAATGAAATTATCAAGACCGCAGCAGATTATGGCGCAGGATAGAAAAGTAATAGATGAGGCATATGCAGGAGACGTAATTGGTGTATTTGATCCGGGAATTTTCTCAATTGGTGATACAATTTGTACTCCGGGCAAAAAATTCACTTACGAAGGAATCCCTACATTTGCACCTGAACATTTCTGCCGACTTGTAGCACTTGATTCCATGAAGCGTAAACAGTTCATGAAAGGTGTAACACAGATTGCACAGGAAGGTGCTATACAGATTTTCCAGGATTATAATCTTGAAATGTCAGAGATAATCGTAGGTGTTGTAGGAACTCTTCAGTTTGACGTATTAAAATACAGAATGGAAAATGAATATAGCTGTGATGTAAGACTTGAGCCATTACCTTACGGTCACATCAGATGGGTTAAAGATCCTGCAACAGATTTGAACAGCATAAAATGCCCAAGTGATACTAAGAAAGTTAAGGACATGAAAGGAAATCCTTTGATTTTATTTACAAATGAATGGTCAATAAGACTTTTATTAGAAAGAAACGAAGGAATCGAGCTTACAGAATTTAAGAAGAATTAGATTGATTGGAAAACCGGTTCTGGAAACTTGTAATTTAATTTAAATGAGTTAGGGAAACCGGTTTTGGAAAACTTGTAATTTAATAAAACCGAATTAAAGAAAATATAAAAAGGATGGAATCTTTGTTATGGGATTTCGTCCTTTTTATATTTTAAAGTCTGGTCGTGGATTATGTAGATTAGAAATAAAGGGGGAATTTGTTGCTTTAACGGCATGTAAAATAAAAGTAGGTTTGAAATTTCTCTTTTGAAAATTCCCAAATGAGTAATAAAAAATGACATAATACAAGTTAGAGAATAAAACAAGCCCGGACAATATAATAAACAGGCAGGCCACAACTCAGCTAGAAAATAAAACAAGCCCGGCAACAGGATAAACAGGCAGGCCACAACTCAGCTAGAGAATAAAACAAGCCCGGACAATATAATAAACAGGCAGGCCACAACTCAGCTAGAGAATAAAACAAGCCCGGACAATATAATAAACAGGCAGGCACAGCCCGGCAAAAAAATAAATGTGATATTATTCTTTCCTGAATTGTTATATTATTAGAAAGATCTTTCAAAGCAACAAGGAGGAAAGCAGTGGAAACGCAAAAGTACAAAGAATTTGTATCGGAATATGCAAATATGGTATTTAAAATTGCTTATAATTATTGCCGAAACAAATATGATGCCGAAGACATAGTCCAGAATACATTTTTAAAACTTTTACAATATAAAGGCGAATTTGCTGATGGTGAACATGCAAAAAGATGGCTTATAAGAGTGACTGTAAATGAATCGAAAAACATGTGTACATCATTTTGGCACAAAAGAATAGTTTCGCTGGAAGAATCCAAATCAGATGCCGAATTTTCTTTTGAAAATGATGAAGAATCAGAACTATATGATGCAGTAATGAAGCTTGGCGAAAAATACAGAATAGTAGTTCATTTGTATTATTACGAAGAATATTCAGTAAAAGAAATTTCAGAAATATTAAACATAAAAGAAACTACAATTCAAACAAGACTTATGAGAGCTAGAGCAAAAATTAAAAGTATGGTCAAAGGAGATTGGTTAGATGAATAAATATAAAGAAATGTTTGACAAAATAAATATTTCAGACGAGTGTTTAAGAAAGGTGGAACATATGGAAAAGAATAATCACAAAATAAAGAAATTCAGAATACGTTATGTGGCGGTTGCAGCAGTTATGCTTGCTATATTTGCAATGACAGATGTTGTGTCTTATGCGGCAACCGGAAATGGAATAACAAAGCATGTCCATGTATTTTTGGATAACAATAGTGACAAAAAAGAAATTAAAGAAAATGGCAAAGGAAAATACATTTACGAGGGCGAAGACAAGAAGTACGAGCTCGAAATGAATGAAGATGAAATGGAAAAAGAGGGCATAAATGCTGAGGTAAATGTTGATGAGAGTAGCGGAGAGGTAAATATAGAACTAAAGGCAAATTAATCAAAAAAATAAATCTAAAAATAAATATATGTCGACAAACAAAAACAAACAAAAGAAGTCCACAGGCGAATTAAAATTATGAAATTCTCTTGTGGGCTGTTTTTATGCTTTAAAATAAGTGAAAACAGAACAGAGTTTCGAAAAAATAGCAAAATCGAGTCCTGAAAAAGGGACAGTGAATGTGAGAAAATGAAGTCATAAAAGGAAAAAGAAAAATAGCAGCTATAAAGGAGGAAAAATGATGGCAAATAAGATTTATTTTACAATTACAGGAACAGGATTTTTTGAAGGTGACGAATTTTTTGAAAAGGATATGGAAGTGCTTCTGGAGAAAGAACCGGACAACAAATATGACCACGAAGCAATTCTTGTAAAAATGCCGGGAATTGGAAAAGTTGGGCATGTGGCAAATAGTTGTAGTACAGTCATTGGCGAGTCATATAGTGCAGGACGAATTTATGACAAAATTGGCGACACAGCAGTTGGAAAAGTGCTTTACAAAATGCCAAGAGGAATTTTGTGTGAATTAGTAAAACCAGTAGATGAAATTAAATTTTAAAGAAGTTATTGGAATTAGAATTATGGTGTAGCTGAAATGGAAAACGACAGTACAAATAATGAAATAATGCATAAATAAGGAGGCAAATTATGGGATTTTGGAACGGAAAAGTAGATGGACCTTTAGACAAAATGTTTGACTTTAACAGAGACGGAAAATTAAATGCTTGGGAAAGAGCAATGGAACTAGGGTTATTAATGGATGATGAAGATGACTACCAGGATGAAGATGACTACCAGGATGAGGATGATGAATTTGATGAGGATGAGGATAGTGACTTTGATGATGACGAATTTGACGACGATGAACAAGATGATGAAAGTGAAGAGCTGATGGAAGAAGATTGGGATTCGGATTACGATGAAAGTGATGAGTGGTAAATAAATATGAAAAAGTATGCTAAATCGAGGAAAAAATATATTTTTATTAAATATGATATGTGATATAATAGCTTTATGACATAAAAAAAAAGACTTAAAAGTCTTTCTTTTAATCCACACAATGTGGGCCTTACGGCGATATCGGATAAATCCTTATTTGAACTCACCTTGTAATTTCAAAATTAGTTTATCACTTTTATTGAATTTGTCAATAATTTAGTAAAAAATTTTTTATGAATTTTTATAAAAAATAAGTGTGCACTTAGCTAACACTTATAAAATACAGGAGGTATATATGGGAAAAAATTATTATTTAGGATTGGATATGGGAACATCATCAGTAGGATGGGCAGTAACAGATGAAAAATATCGAATCCTAAGAGCAAAAGGAAAAGATTTGTGGGGAGTGCGTTTATTTAGCGAAGCTAAAACAGCTGCAGAAAGAAGAACGCATAGGACATCTAGAAGACGTTTAGATAGGGAAAAAGCAAGAATTGCATGCCTTAAGGAAATGTTTGCGGAAGAAATTAATAAAATTGATCCAGGTTTTTATCAAAGATTAAATGATAGCAAATATTTTTTGGAAGACAAAAAGGAACATCAACCGTATGCAATCTTTGCTGATACAGGATATACAGATAAAGAGTATTATGATGAGTATCCTACAATTTTTCACTTGAGAAAAGCTTTATTAAACATCGAAAATGATAAAAAGAAATATGATGTAAGACTAGTTTATCTTGCGATTCTTAATATGTTTAAACATAGAGGACATTTCTTAAATGCAAATTTGGATGATAAAAGTGGTGGTAATTTAAAAGAATATATTGAGATGCTACACCAGAGTATGGTTAATATTCTAAATATTAATTTGAAAAATGTTGAAATTGAAAAAATAGAGAAGATTTTAAAATCAACTCAATATTCTAATTCAGAGAGGTTAGAAAACTTACTAGAATTATATGAGTTATCTAAAAATAAAAATAAAATAGAGACGGAGATTTTTAAATTCATTTGTGGATTAAAGGGCACAATATCTAAAATTTATGTGGAAGACAAATTTGAAGACGAATTTGCAAAAATGACATTATCGTTTAGGGATTCTAATTTTGATGAAAAAATAATTGAAATAGAAGACAATCTCGATGATGACAAGTACGATATGTTCCTACTAATTAAACAAATACATGATTGGTCTGTGTTGGCAAATATTATGAATGGTGAAGAGTATTTGTCTGTTGCAAGAGTGAAATTGTATGATAAACATAAAAAAGATTTAGAAGTACTAAAAAAATACTATAAGCAAAATTCTATGGAAGAATATAATAAAATGTTCAGACAGATGAATGATGGGAATTATAGTGCATATGTAGGTTCAGTTATTTATAAGGACAATAGTGTTAGACGAGGATGTAAAAGTAAAAAAGAAGATTTTTACAAAAATATATTAAATACAATCAAATCTTGGGAGGATTGTGAAGCAAAGGAATATATTACAAGTGAAATTGATAAGGGTAATTTCTTACCAAAACAAATAACTGCATCAAATGGGGTTATACCAAATCAGGTTCATAAAAAAGAATTAAAAAAAATATTAAAAAATGCAAGTGAATATTTAAATTTCCTGAATGAAAAAGATGAAAGCGGATACACAATAAGTGAGAAGATTGTCAAATTATTTGAGTTCCAAATTCCATATTATGTTGGACCGATAGCTTATAATATTGGAAATGATGAGTCAAAACACAGACATAATATGTGGTCTGTACGTAAAGAAAAAGGTCCGATATATCCTTGGAATTTTGAACAGAAAATAGATATAAAAAAATCATCTGAAAAATTTATCAGAAATTTGATTAATCATTGCACATATTTGAATGATGAAGAAGTGCTCCCAAAAAACTCTTTATTATATGAAAAATTTATGGTTTTAAATGAACTTAACAAGTTAAAGATTAACGGCGAAAAAATAAGCGTAGAATTAAAACAAAATATTTTCAATGATTTGTTTAAAAAAGGTAAAAAAGTTACAAAAAAAGGTTTAATAAAATATCTGAAGGAACAAGGCGAAATCGATAATTGTGAAGAAGTAGAAATATCAGGAATTGATGGAGATTTTACTAACAAATTATCAAATTACAAAAAATTTGCTGACATATTTGGCGTTCAAAGTTTAACATATGAACAAACTGATATAGCTGAGAATATTATTAGATATTCTACAATATATGGAGATTCAAGGAAGTTTTTGGAGGAACGAATTCGAGAAGAATATAGTAATGTATTAGACGAAAAGCAAATCAAGAGAATTCTTGGAATGAAGTTTAAGGATTGGGGAAGACTTTCAAAAGAATTATTGGAGCTAAGTGGAGTAGACAAAGAAACAGGAGAAATTGCATCTGTAATTTCTAGAATGTGGAATGATAACTATAATTTAATGGAATTGATTGCTACTGAAAGATTTTCATATGCATATGAAATAGAACAGAGAAGTAAAAAACTTGAAAAAACAATTTCAACTATTGAATATGAGGATTTGGATGAACTTTACATGTCTACACCGGTTAAAAGAATGGTATGGCAGACAATTCTTGTACTTAAAGAATTGGAAGAAGTATTAGGATGCCCTCCTAAAAGAATTTTTGTTGAAATGGCTAGAGATGTGAATGCTCCAAAGGATAGAAAAGACAGTAGGAAAAAGAAATTGTTAGAATTGTATAAAAATTGCAAAAAAGAGGAAGGAGATTGGAGTAAAGAATTAAATGCCAGAGAGGAGTCTGAATTTAAAAGTAAAAAGTTGTATTTATATTATATGCAAAAGGGAAGATGCATGTATTCAGGAAAACCAATAGATCTAAAAAATTTATTAAATGATAATTTATACGATATAGATCATATTTATCCAAGACATTTTGTAAAAGATGATAGTATTGAAAATAATTTGGTATTGGTAGAAAAAAACTTTAATGCTCATAAAAGTGATAATTATCCGATAGAAAATGAAATAAGACAAAAAATGCATTCAATGTGGAAAATGCTAAGAGATGGTAATTTTATTACGGAAGAAAAATATTCGAGATTAATTAGAAAGGAAGAGTTTACAGATGATGAAAAAGCAAAATTTATTAGTAGACAGATTGTAGAAACAAGGCAAGGAACAAAAGTAATTACAGACTTATTTGAACAGACATTTCCAGAATCAGATATAGTCTATGTAAAAGCAGGTAATGTATCCGAATTCAGACATAAATTTAAACTTATAAAATGCAGAAATGTTAATGATTTTCATCACGCAAATGATGCGTATTTAAACATTGTTGTTGGAAATGTATATTATACTAAATTTACAAAAAGCGCATTAAATTTTATAAAGGATTACAAAAAAAATCCTGAAAAAAATAAATATCATATGGACCATATGTTCCAATATCCGGTATCTAGAGGTGGTGTAGATGCATGGATTACTAAAGGGGCGGAAAGTATATCTATGGTAAGAAAAATGATGGCTAAAAATACCCCTATGGTAACTAGAATGAATTATGAAAAACACTCAGGACAAAAAGGGGGAATTAGTGATCAAAATATATGTAGTGCAAAAATTGCAAAGAAAAATGTATATTTACCAATTAAAATGGGCGATGAAAAGCTAAAGAATGTAGAAAAATATGGAGGATATGGTTCTTTGACTGCAAAATATTTTTTCTTAGTAGAACATACAATAAAGAAAAAAAGAATTAGAACAATTGAGGCATATCCAATGTACTTAGATGCATTAAATAAAGAAAATAAGTTATTGAATTATTGTGTACAGGTTCTTGAATATGATGAACCCAAAATAATAATGGAAAAAATAAAAGTTAAATCATTATTTAAAATAAATGGATACTATTACTATTTGAATGCTAAAAGTGTAAATAGAATAATTTGGGGAAATGCAACACAATTGTTTCTTGAAAATGATATAAATGAATATGTTAGAAAAATATCTAAAAACATAGAGTGTATTGATATAAATAGTGAAAACAATATAAAAGTATATGATATATTTATAGAAAAATATTCAAACAAATTATTTTCAAACAGATTAGGTAATTTAAAAGAAGCAATAATACAGAATAGAAATAAATTTATTGAACTGAAAATAAATGAGCAAATCAATGTAATTCTTGAACTAGTGAGATATTCGCAAGATGGAGTGTATAGTATTAATTTATCACAGCTTGGATTAAGTAGTACATATGCAATTAATAGAACAAGTAAAGAGATTTCAAAAATGAAGGAATGCAAATTAATCAACCAATCAGTTACAGGTCTATACGAGAATGAAATTGACTTGTTGACTGTATGAGTTGGCGAACAGTCGTAATATCGAACAATGCAAAACTAGATTATCAAATTGGTTACCTTGTTGTTAGAGGTAGCGAAACTACTAAAATTCATTTGAATGAGATAGGGATGTTGATAATTGAAAGTACAGCGGTATCAATGACATCCTATCTCTTAAATGAATTAGTAAAAAATAAAATAAAGGTAGTTTTCTGTGATGAAAAAAGAAATCCTAGTTCAGAATTGGTTCCATATTATGGAAGCCATGATACTAGCGCAAAGATAAGAAAACAGATTGAATGGACTAAGGATGATAAGGCACATATTTGGACTGAAATTGTTTCTGAAAAAATAAAGCAACAGGCACTATTGTTGCAAAAATATGGGAAACAAGAAGCTAATATGCTATTTCAATATATGCATGAAGTAGAATTTGGAGATGTTACAAATAGGGAGGGACATGCTGCTAAAGTGTATTTTAATGCTTTGTTTGGTAAAAGTTTTACTAGAACAGAGGATAATCCTGTTAATGCAGCTCTAAATTATGGCTATAGTATTATTTTGTCTATATTTAATCGAGAAATAGTTTCATTGGGATATATTACGCAAATTGGATTGTTTCATGATAATATGTTTAATCAATTTAATTTGGCATCAGATTTGATGGAGCCGTTTAGACCATTAGTTGATTCACTGGTAATTGAATTGAAGCCAGATAAATTTGAAAGTGATGAAAAATACAGTATGTTAAAGATACTTAATACAGAAGTAATAGTGGCTGATAAGAAAGAGGTTTTAACTAATGCTATCAAAATTTATTGCAGAAGTGTATGCGATGCATTAAATGATAGGGATGTTTCTTTAATAAGGTTTTATTATAATGAGTTATAGATATATGAGAATTATTGTTATGTTTGATTTGCCAGTTACTACAGCAAGTGATAGAAGAGAATATACGAGATTTAGGAAATATTTAATAAAAAACGGTTTTCTTATGATGCAGGAAAGCGTTTATTGTAAGCTTGCACAAAACTCTACTGCAGCAGATTTAATTGTTCAAAATGTAAAGAAAAATAAACCAATATCAGGTCTTGTACAGACATTAAGAATAACTGAAAAACAATTTTCCAGAATGGAATATATTGTTGGAGAAAAAACAAATGAGGTTTTAGATTCAGATGAAAGGATTGTTATTTTATGAGATTAGTTAATAGTAAGTACAATTTGAAAATTGAGTTTGAAGAAAATAAAAGTACAGAGTTAGTAGTGGAAAATAAAGAATGCATGATAGATATTGTTCAAAATTTGTTATCACAAGTTGATGGAATTGAAGGAGACTTTGTTTTAGCGGCAGAAAAAGAGATGAAAATGGAAAAGGATGTATTGTTTATAATAGATCCTTTTTCCGTTGATTTTAATAATAAAAAGATTATTACTAAATTATATGAGCAATTATCTCAAATAGCGAAAGAGGAAAATGAAGGCTATGATTCAATTAATAGTGAAATTGTTTCTACATTAGAAAAAATATGTGGGTGTGTAGAATATAGCAATGTTCAATATGATTTGGAGTTTGATTGGAAGAATTTATTTAAGCTTTATAATGTTAGAATTGGAGAGGATTATAAGAATATATATGAAAAACTTGAAGAATATATAAAAATATTAGTAGATGTGTTAAAAGTTAAACTAATTATATTCTTGAATTTAATGGAATATTTGCCTTATGATAAAATTGATAATATACGACATATAGGTTTTTATAAGAAAGTTTCGATGTTATTTATTGAATCTGAGGAGAGAAAAGAATTTGGTGATAATAATATTTTTATAATAGACAAAGATAGATGTTTAATTGTAAAATAGTATTTAGAAACTACGATACAACCAAGTATATAGGTTCGGTGATGACAATTTGAGGTTTGAGAACCTTGTAGTTTCGAATAAGTGTAAAACAGAAGAACCAGAGTAACGAAGCCCAAAGCAGTTTGAGAACCTTGTAGTTTCGAATAAG
>NZ_FR878159.1:0-1464 GCF_000434315.1 Eubacterium sp. CAG:156
CCAATATTCGCATATCGTGGGAATTATCCCACTTTTATGCTCATATTGTGCCCCTGGCATCATTAAAATATTAGCAGATAGAGGATAAATAAATGAAAAAAGGAATGGAATACCAGGGAGTGGTAGAGAAAATAGATTTTCCAAATAAAGGAACAGTAGATTGTGGTGAGAAAGGTGTAGCTTTAGTTAAAAGAACTATTCCGGGCCAAAAAGTAAGTTTTGTAGTTTCAAAGAAGCGTTCAGGCAAATGTGTTGGACGTTTAAAAGAAGTGCTTGAAAAGTCACCACTTGAAAATGCAGAACCACTTTGCCCACATTTTGCGGATTGTGGCGGATGTTCTTACCAGACAATGGATTATGAAAATCAGACTAATTTGAAAAAAGAAATGGTTAAGAATATTTTAGATGGAGTAATTACAAATAAAGATTATGAATTTGAAGGAATCCTCAAAAGCCCTGTTCAGTGGGAATACAGAAATAAGATGGAATTTTCATTTGGAGATGAATATAAAGATGGCCCTTTGGCATTGGGATTACATAAAAGAGACAGTTTCCACGATATTGTTACGGCAAAGGAATGTAAAATTGTAAATAAAGATTACAACAAAATTTTGACTTGTGTATTAGAACATTTTGCAGAAAGAAATGTAAAATTTTATCATAAAATGAGACACGAAGGATACCTTAGACATTTGGTTATTAGACGTGGTGTAAAAACAAATCAGATTATAATGAGTATTGTTACAACATCGGATGCAAACGGCGAGGCAGCGGCAGATTATAATATTTTAATTGATAAGTTATGTAAACTTGATTTAGAGTGCGAACTTAAAGGTGTACTCCAGATTATAAATGATGGTCTGGCTGATGTGGTTCAAAGTGATGAGACAAGAGTACTTTATGGTGAAGATGTAATTTATGAAGAATTATTGGGACTTAGATTTAAGATTTCAACATTTTCATTTTTCCAGACAAATTCTTTAGGGGCTGAAGTCCTTTATTCAAAGGCAAGAGAGTATGTTGGAAGCACTAATGATAAAATGATATTTGACCTTTACAGCGGTACAGGAACAATTGCACAGATTCTTGCTCCTGTTGCAAAAAAAGTTGTAGGGGTTGAAATTGTTGCAGAGGCGGTAGAAGCTGCAAAAGAGAATGCTGAATTAAACGGACTTAACAACTGTGAATTTATTGCAGGGGATGTGCTAAAAGTTATTGATGATATCAAGGACAAGCCGGATTTAATAGTTCTTGACCCACCAAGAGATGGTATTCATCCAAAGGCTTTGCAAAAGATAATTGATTTCGGCGTAGCCAGAATTGTATATATTAGCTGTAAGCCAACGAGTCTTGCAAGGGATTTAGTAATTTTGCAGGAGCAGGGATACAAGGTTGAAAAAGCGTGTGCGGTAGATATGTTCCCGCAGACCGTTCATGTGGAGACGGTGGTAAAACTACACAGGA